>JALSJY010000100.1 GCA_026989045.1 Hyphomicrobiales bacterium
CATCGCAAAATCCCATTACCCGTTCAACCCCAGCACGGTTATACCAAGAGCGATCAAAAAGAACAATTTCACCAGCTGCTGGTAGGTGAGTTAGATAGCGCTGAAAATACCATTGCTCACGCTCTCTATTTGTAGGTTTTTCAAGTGCAACAACACTAGCGCCACGCGGGTTTAGGTGTTCCATAAAGCGCTTAATTGTGCCTCCCTTGCCAGCACCATCACGCCCCTCAAATAAGATAACCACTTTTTGGCCAGTTTCTTTGACCCATTCTTGCACTTTTAAAAGCTCAACCTGAAGTTGTGCCTTTTGTTTTTCATATTCTTTGCGTTTTAGCTTGGTTTTATAGGGATATTCTCCAGTTTCAAACGCGCGTCTTATAGCTTCTGGGTCGTGAATATGAACTTTTTGAGTTTCATTGTGAATTACACCTGTTTCTGGTAGTGAGTTTTGGGTAGATATAGTGGGTGCATCACCATCAGACGGAAAAAGCTTACCTTCATTTTCCTTGTTAATTGTCTTGCTAGATTGTGTTGTTTTTGTAGTGGTAGCAGGTTTTTTAGGTATATTATTTTGGCTCATTTATATCCCCTTTAGGTTATTTGTTCTTTACACTTACATAAGTTTTAATGTTAAGCCATGATAGAAGTCAATTATATGAATATTTGCAAAAAACAGTGGAAGTAAAATGAATATTTTTGAAGAAAAACCATTATGGCAAGCAGAGTTTGCAGAGCAAACAAATATGGCGCTTTTTGCTAAAGGGTTGGGGTTTGAAAATGATATGGAGGGATTGCAAAAATATTCAATTGAAACCCCAGAGAAGTTTTGGGCATCTTTGTGGGATTTCATAGGAGTGGAGGGTGAAAAGGGCGCAAAAACTTTTGAAAAAGCGTTGCACCCAATTGATGTGAAGTTTTTTTCTAAAGCAAAATTAAATTATGCGCAAAATCTTTTAAATAGTAAAGATGAAGCTATTGCCATTATCGCTTATGATGAGGGAGGTAATCGAGTTGAGCTTAATTTTGGGCAATTACGAAATCTTGTAGCTAAAACCGCTGCTGCCTTATCATCAAGTGGCGTTAAAAGGGGTGATATTGTTGCAGGAATAGTGCCCAATTGCATTGAGGCAATAGTTGCGCATTTGGGGGCGGCGACAATTGGAGCTATTTGGTCGAGCTGTTCGCCAGATTTTGGCGCACAGGCAATTATTGATCGGTTAGGCCAGATTGAGCCAAAAATTCTATTTTGTGCAAATGGATATGTATACGGGGGTAAGCGCTTTTCTTTAGCAGAAAAAATAACTGCAGTGCTAAAGGAAATAAATTCAATTGAAAAAACAGTAATGTTCGAATTTTCTGGTGGTGAGGAGGATTTGCTAGAAAGTGACTTGTTAAATAATGCTCAAACCATTTGGTTTGAAAATTTTTTAATAGGTTTTGAGGAGGCAGAATTTATTCCAGAGCAATTGCCCTTTGACCACCCGCTGGTAATTCTTTTTTCTTCTGGCACGACTGGCAAGCCAAAATGTTTAATCCATAGGGCTGGCGGCTTATTGCTAAATCATAAAAAAGAGCAGCAATTACATTGTGATATTAAAGTAGGTGATCGCTTGTTATATTTTACCACTTGCGGTTGGATGATGTGGAATTGGCAACTTTCGGCTCTAGCTAGTGGGTCAACTTTGGTTTTGTTTGATGGAAATCCGTTTTTCCCTAATCCAATCAGGCTTTATGAAATAGTTGCACAAGAGAAAGTAACGCATTTTGGCACTTCGGCGCGCTATATTGATGCTTGTTTGAAAGAGGGTTTAAATCCTAAAAAAATACTAGATTTATCATCTTTAAGAGCGGTGTTTTCAACTGGCTCACCATTGGTGGCTTCAGGTTTTGCTTGGGTATATGAAAATCTTGGAGATGTGCATCTTGCTTCAATTTCTGGTGGCACAGATATTTGCGCCTGTTTTGTCGGTGGCTGGCCAAATAAACCAGTTTATAGTGGGCAGATTCAAGGCTCTATGCTTGGGTTAGATGTTGATGTTATTGATGAGAATGGCATCTCAATTATTGATGAGGCAGGCGAGTTGATTTGTAAAAATGCTCACCCCTCTATGCCTTTGGGATTTTTTAATGATGAGGATAATTTGCGTTATAAGCAGGCCTATTTCTCACGGTTTGATAATATCTGGGCGCAGGGTGATTGGGCGATAAAAAGAAAAACTGGCGGGTTTGAAATTCTTGGACGTTCAGATGCAACGTTAAATCCTGGTGGGGTGCGTATCGGCACAGCAGAGATTTATCGGCAATTAGCTAATGTTAATGAGGTAGCTGAGAGCGTTGCTGTTGGCAAAAATATAGAGGCTGATGTTGAGGTTTGGTTATTTGTGAAATTGGCTAAAAACGCAATTTTGAACAAAGAGCTTGAAAAACGAATAAAAAAATCCATTCGAGAAGGTGCATCACCGCGCCATGTGCCTAAAAGAATTATTTGCGTGCCTGATATTCCAATAACCCGTTCTGGCAAAATATCTGAAATTGCGGTGCGTGATGTGCTGCATGGGCGTGAGTTAAAGAATGTTAATGCGCTAGCAAACCCCCAAAGTTTGGAATATTTTAAAGACTTAGATTAGAAGGTCAAGGTTAGAAAGCCTGATTTAGTTTATTTAAAAGCAAAACATTAAACAAAAAACCCGACCTGTTTATAGATCGGGTTTTAAAAATTTTGATAATTTGAAAAAGCTTATTCGCTTTTTGATTCTTCTTTGGCTGCTTTTTCAGCGGCAAGAGCTTTAGCTGCGTCTTCACGATTTTTCTCACGTAATGCACGAGCTTGTGAGGCGATTTTGCGCTCACCCTCTTGAATACGTTTAGTGCGGGCATTTGTTGCTTCAAAAATACGTGCAGACTTACCACGACGATCACGTAGATAATAAAGTTTGGCGCGTCTTACTTTACCACGGCGCAAAACTTCAATTTTGTCGATATTTGGTGAGTAGATTGGGAAAACACGCTCCACACCTTCATTATATGAAATTTTCCTAACTACAAAACTTTCCATAAGGCCAGCACCTTGACGGGCAATTACTACACCCTCATAGGCTTGAAGGCGTT
>JALSJY010000101.1 GCA_026989045.1 Hyphomicrobiales bacterium
TCAACAATTTCTAGATTGGTAATTGATGTGAATCGCTCTCGAAAAGCTGTTGATTTAATTCCAACTATCAGTGAAAATACCAAAATTCCTGGCAATGAGAATATTGATGTTGATGAGCGCAATAAACGTATAAATTTATATCATAATCCGTATCATGAAATGATAAATAGGCTAATAGATGACCGCCAAAAAACAGGCATTAAATCCATTGTCATTGCTGTGCATTCATTTACTCCAATTTATAATAATATTCCCCGCCCTTGGCCAATTGGCCTTATCCCTTGCCAAGATGAGCGATTTTCAAAACAGTTTTTTATGGCCTTGCAAGGGGATAATGCAAAGATGAATATTGGCTGGAATGAACCTTATGCTGCTAAGCAGGGGGTGTTTTATACCATGCACAAACATGCAGATTTACGCCAGCTTGAGGGCTGCATGATAGAGATTAGGAATGATGAAATTACTGACGCTGGAGGTGTAAATAAATGGGCAAAAATTATTCAAAAGGCATTATTAATTAGTAAAAATATCCTTTAATATTATTAAACTCAATTTTCTTCTTATAATGAAATTTTCTAAAATTACTATATGTTGACAATTTATCAATCTTTGCCCATATATATGGTGTGTGAGTAAGGTGGATGTGGTTAATGCTTGACATAAACATTTAGGCGTTCTATGTTTGTTCTTATGAATATATAAAGAGAAATTCATGATTAGTAATTTGCAAATTAAAGATGATGGTGTGGGTTTAGTGCGACATATTAAGTGGCAGGGTCGCTCGGGTCGTTTTTATCCACTTGTTCAAGAGAGGTTAGATGATTTTGTGCTTTTGGAGCATGATCTTTATGTTATTGCTGAGGGAGAGAATTTACGCTGGATAGGCACTGCTGATGATTTAATATCTGATGGCTCGAGCCGTGATAAATTTCGAGCTGCAGTTAAGGTTGCCTCTAGCATATTGCGCTTTTCAGATGAAAAGAGCGAATTGGGACGTATGAGAGCTGCTTGGGATATTGAGGGTGGACATCTTGCATCTAGTTCAAGCCAGCAGGATTCTTATTGTCAGTGATTCAATTAAATTTTGCTGTTTCTAATTTATGACTTAAAAGTTTTAGCCTTTTATCTATTATTCCCATTTCATGTAAATGCTGATTAGTGTTTATTACATAATCCATATTGCTCCCCATTTCTCCTTTAGCTGTCAGAACAAGTTCAATTTGCTCTTTCATTTCAAGCCTGCCTGCAAATTGTTCATGGTTTATATTTGCGACATAAGTCAAAGCGCGCACTTGCTCACCAGTATCCAAATAAATTTGACGATATGTTTCACAATATACATTACTAACTTGTTCGCGTTTTCGCAGATAAGCAATAACCGATTGCCAATTATTTTCAGCAATTTTAAATGCCATTCCGTGGCATGAACCACCCTGTAAAAGCCCAAAAACTAAGCCAGGATTTACTTGCGTGCCGCGATAATGATGTGAATAAACACATAGGCAACGATGCGCACCATAAAGCTGGGCTTTTTGCTTGTGCATATATTCAAACCCAGGTCGCCATATTAACGAGCCATAGCCAAATACCCAAAATGATTTATCAGTATCAATATTCATTTATAAATCCAAAAAATTCTTTTTAATTGATACTCGTTTGATAGCCATTTTTGCAATATAAATCATTGTTATGAAGCGAATCATTTTTAAAATTTTTATTATAGTTATTTTTATTGCTATTATTTGGAGTGCAATATGGGCTTTTGCTGCTTTTAAAATTAAGGCTGAGATGGCTAATTTGGCAAATCCCATCAATTCCGAACAGGCTATAATCAGTTGTGATAATTTTAGCGTAAAAGGTTTCCCATTTAAGCTAGATATGAATTGTAAAAACGGAATTTATATCAATGGTGATGACAGGGTAACATTGGCAAATATAAATACCTCTATTTTTCTGCCATTACCAATAAAAGTAAAAATAATAGCAACATCACCGCTTAATTATTCAAATGCTTTTTTTGCTAGCGAACAGGAATTAAGCTGGAGTGAATTTGTAGCAAATATCTCAATTAAATTTTTTAGATTTGAAAAATTTCAACTTAATATGAAAAATATTAAATATATTGATTTGTTAATTGGTGAAAACCTGATTGCCCGCGCCAATAATCTAACAATTGATCTAAGCGACAATCAGGATAAATATGATAAGGCAAGCTCAACTGCCAGTGTTGATTTAAATGTTAATAGTGAGAATTTAGATATAAGTGTTGCAAATATAAATGAAGCAAAATTGCAATTATTCGCTGAAATATCCTCGCTGCCAGATGATATTCGTCAATTTACAAATCCTGATTTTTTATATGCTTGGCAGCAAGCCAATGGGCAAATAAATCTTTTAAGTTTTGATGCGAGTGATAAAAGTTCAGAAATTAAAATTAGCGGGAATATTAGGCTTGAAAATAATGGCTATTTGAATGGAAAATTTGCAATTAACTCAAATGGGGTTATTGAGCAAATTTCTCATATTGTGCCACAGGGAATGGTGCCAATAATTTTTGGATCGCCAAAGGAAAACGGCTCTTATCAGCAGAATATAAGAATAAGAGAGGGCGTTGTTTATTCTGGCATAGTGCCGATTACAAAGTTAGTGCCGCTGTTTTAATTTAAAGCTTTTATGTTTTGCGACCAAAATCAGGATCTTTTGTTTCTTGCCCAGCCTCGATAATTGATTTACGCACTGCTCTAGTGCGGGTGAATAATTTCTCGAGTGTTACTCCATCACCATTTTCTATTGCAATTTTTAATTCATCTAAATCCCCAAGAAAACGCCCAAGCATATCCAACACAGCATTACGGTTAGTTAAAAACACATCACGCCACATGACAGGGTCAGAAGCGGCAATGCGAGTGAAGTCTCGAAATCCTCCAGCGGAATATTTTATCACCTCAGATTTTGAAACACTTTCCAATTCGCTTGCAGTGCCAACAATATTATAGGCAATTAGGTGAGGCACATGAGAGGTTATTGCTACAATTAAATCATGATGTTTTGCATCCATAATTTCAACTTGTGATCC
>JALSJY010000102.1 GCA_026989045.1 Hyphomicrobiales bacterium
ACCAGTGATAACATCAACAGTAGCTGTCATGCCCGCTCGTAATTCATATTGTGCTGTTGGGGTTTCAAGATAAGGCTTATCAGGTTTGATATGCACCGTAAAACCCCATTGCCCATCTGCTACTTCTTGTGAATCAGCTGATACTTGATAAAGCCTTCCACGAACAAAGCCAAAGCGCTCTGCAGGAAAAGCATCTAGTTTGATATTTGCTTGTTGTCCTATTTCTAAAAACCCTACATCAACATTTGAAAAAACCGCCTCAATTTCAGGTTGACTATCATTAGGCACAATCCGCATTAAATCTTTTCTAGCAGTAGCAATTGAGCCTATTGTGTAGGTTTTTAATTGGTCAATCGTGCCACTTGTTGGCGCTCTAAGTTGCATGTTTTTTACACGTCTTTCATTGACCACTAATTTTTCTGCTAATTCAGCCATGCGTGCTTCTATTTGCGCTCGGCGATCAGCCAAGCGGCTTTTTCTTGCTGAAATGAAGGTGCTTAATTCAGAGTTAATAATTGCATTTTGTGCATATCGTTGCTCGAACTCTTTTAGATAGATATTTCAACATTCCAGCAATATAGCTATTACAAGATGAAATATATTTAGCGATGGTATAAATAAAGTTGCACTAAAGTTATGAAAGAGGGGTAAGGCATGGTTTTAATTACAGGAGACGCAAATAATCATATTTAACTTTACTCTAAAGCCATATGTCCTATATTCCAGTAATAGAGAACTGCATTTATTATCTTGATATAGTTTAATAAAATAAGAACGTGACTTTAGATAAGTATAGGGGCGTTAGTTCTGTTTTATTTCACTCTATTTATCCTATCTTGCCTAGCTGTCTGCCACCTATCTTGCTTGCATTCATTCGCCTTCCTGATTTTCTTTATCTCCGCCCTCCTTCTTTATCACCCAGCACTAGCACCCAATATAAATTCTCCGCCTTAAAACCCTCACTTCTAATATTTCAGTAATACAGTTTCTTGCTGGCTAGATTTTATATATCAACGAGGCGTCTAAGTAAGTAGTGATTCTATTATCGCAAGAGTGGGATATTTATAAAGCGTTTGATAGATATAAAAATTCTAGAGGCTACCCTAGATAGGCGCTAAAGAGAAGTAGAAGAAAATATCATGCAATCCTTCTATGATAAGAGTGTTTGCCCGATTATTCGCTCACTTCAGCATTACTTATATTTTCCCAATTATTGATTATTTAATAAAGCTATTTCTAATATTCCAGTAATATGATTGACTGAATTGCTGGGTCAATGCTAAGCTGTTGAAGTGTTTCTTGTTAGCAGGGCATTTTGAATCTGCCACAAAAAACATAAAACCATCTAAAAAGGCACTAAAGAGAACTAAAAGAAAATATCATGCAATTAGAGCAAATAGCCAAGCAATTAAAAATATTGGGCAACCCTACTAGATTAAGAGTATTTCGCCATTTGGTGCGGATTGGGCCAAAAGGAACGCCCGTTGGCACTATTCAAAATGCTTTGGATCTCGCAGGCTCAACCCTAACTAACCATTTGCAAAAATTAGTAGCAGTTGGTCTAGCGCATCAGCAGCGCAAAGGCACCGAATTGATCTGCACTGCTGATTTTAAGGCAATGCAAGCAATGATTGATTATTTAGAAAAAGAATGTTGCCTTGATGATTGCTCGTCTGATGGTGTTTGTTAGTTTAAATTTGATGCTTGCGAGGTTGACGAAAGATGATGCCTGCGGAGTTACTGGAGGATATAGCTGAGCTTGCCCTAAGATGCAAAGAATATTAAATTACCTTATTACTGGAAATTAAGAAGATTCTAAATATAGGAAATGTGAGAAACAGGGTTTATTGAAAAACACGGAGTGAAGAAAGTTGTTAAATAAAGAGGCTTGTTAAAGGAAGAGCTACCATTAAATCTACTCGATATTTCTATAGAACTGGAAATAAAGAAATATATTTAAATTACACAATATAAATTATTGAGCAAATTTGAATTGCTCAGAGATAATAAACTAAACAGAAAGAATGTATCAAAATGAGTGAAATAAAAGAGGTTAGCCCTTTATCTAGCTTTTATGCGGGTTTAGCAAAATTTGATCGGGTAATTATTGCTTTATTATTAGGGCTCGCCGTGCTGGCAATTATTAGCCAAGAGCAATTTATTACTTCTCTCGTCTTCATGGGCAAAGCATTAGTTAAACTTGCGCCATTCATATTATTATCAGTGCTTACAACAGCTTATGTTAATGCAACTGGTGCGGATAATTTAATTGCCAAAGCCTTTCAGGGCAATAAGGCAAAAATGATAATATTTGCCGCTTTAATGGGTGTGTTATCGCCCTTTTGCTCATGTGGAGTTATTCCGCTAATTGCTGCTTTATTGGGCATGGGTGTGCCGCTTTCTGCGGTGATGGCATTTTGGCTTGCCTCCCCTTTAATGGATCCATCTATGATGATTTTAACCATTGGCGCTTTGGGTTTTGAATTCGCTATAGCAAAATTAATTATTGCAGCAATTATTGGCATGATAGGTGGCTTTGCAATTTTAGCATTAGAGGCTAAAGGCATATTAAAAAATCCACTTAGAGATGGTGTTGCAACTTGCGGCTGTTCAAACTCGCATATTCGTAATCCTGAAAAAGTAGTTTGGAAATTTTGGCATGAGCAAGGGCGCAATATTGAATTCTTCAAATCAGCGAAGAAAAACCTATTTTTCTTGTTCAAATGGTTAGCGCTAGCATTTTTCTTAGAGAGTTTGATGCTCGCCTATATTCCAGCCGATAATATTGTAGCCTTAGTTGGTGGTGGCGATTTCGCCTCTATTGCATTAGCAACCATTGCGGGTGTTCCAGCCTATTTAAATGGCTATGCTGCTTTGCCTTTGGTTTCAGGGCTAATGGAACAAGGAATGGCACCGGGTGCGGCAATGGCATTTCTAATTGGTGGCGGAGTAACTTCAATTCCAGCCGCAATGGCGGTTTGGGCCTTAGCACGCTTCCCCGTATTTATAAGCTATATTGTGCTTTCGCTTGTTAGTGCCTTTTTTGCTGGATTGTTATTTCAGGCATTTACAAGCG
>JALSJY010000103.1 GCA_026989045.1 Hyphomicrobiales bacterium
CAGTTTTGCCCATGCCTAATTGTTGGCCGAACCAATAATTTCTTGATTGGGGAGAGGTGCAGCTAAGGGTTAAATCACCTAGCCCTGCTAAGCCGCTCATTGTGGCGTGTTTGCCACCCATTTTTATTACTAAACGCTCCATTTCAGCATAGGAGCGGGCAATTAAGGCGGCGCGGGCAGAAAGTCCAAGTCCAGCGCCATCTACTGCGCCGCAAGCTAGAGCATAGACATTTTTTAAGCTTCCCGCCAACTCCACCCCGATAATATCATAGCGCACATAGGGGCGAAAACTTGCGCCCGCCAGTGATTTTGCTACTGATTTAGTTAGGGCTTCATCTTTTCCAGCCAAAGTCACAGCAGTTGGCAGACCTTTGGCTACATCAATTGCAAAGCTAGGTCCGGAAAGTACCATAGGAATTGCTTTTGGAGCGATATTTATTAAAATTTCACTTTGGCGAAACATGGTTTTTTGCTCAAGCCCTTTGGCGCATAAAATTATTGGTTTGTCATTTAACCACTCTATATTGCATTCTATATTGATTGAGCGCAAAACAGATGCGCTGGCTTGTGCAGGCACTACCATAAGCACAATATCAGCATTTTCTAGCGAGTTATAATCACTTGCAGCTATAATATTATTAGACAATATCTGCTCGCCTAAAAATTGAGAATTTTTATGAGTTTGGTTTATTTCATTGGCGGTTATTTTTTCGCGGCATATTAGGGTGACATTTCGGCCAGCTAGGGCGCAAGCTTGTGCTAGGGCGCTTCCCCATGCTCCTGCTCCAATGATAGAAATATTTTGCATTTTTTTGCTCATTTTATATTTTCATGCTTTCATCATTAAGTGGCCAGCGAGAACGGGCGGCAAAATCAAAGTCATTTTGCACTCCTAAAGCATATCTCTCTGCCGCTGCCCATGCAACCATTGCGCCATTGTCGGTGCATAGCGAAATGGGTGGAACTATAAGAGAGGCATTTGCATCTGCCGCAACTTGTTTTAGCCCCAAGGCAATTGCTTTATTTGCTGCAACACCGCCAGCAATGACTAATTGTAATGGTTTGTCATTATGGGTTTGCTTGAAAGCCTCAAGTGCATCTTTTGTTCTTGCGCAAAGAATATCAACCACGGTTTTTTGGAATGAGGCGCATATATCGTTTTTGTCTTGTTCGCTTAGTGGGGCAATTTTTTGTGCTGCTAATCTAACAGCGGTTTTAAGGCCAGAAAATGAGAAATCTAAGCGTTTTTCGTGTAATAATGGTTTTGGAAATTTAAACCTGTTTGCATCACCTTTTTTTGCAGATTTTTCTATTTCTGGCCCACCTGGATATGCAAGGCCTAACATTTTTGCTGTTTTGTCAAATGCCTCGCCAAGCGCATCATCAATTGTTGTGCCGAGTAATTTATAATCGCCAATATTATTAACCTCGATATATTGCGTGTGGCCGCCAGAGACTAGCAACATTAAATATGGGAACTGCACATTGTCGGTTAGCCTTGCGGTTAAGGCATGAGCTTCAAGGTGGTTGATGGCGATAAGTGGTTTATCTAGGGCGGCGCAAAGTGCTTTTGCGGTTGTGAGGCCAACCAGCACCCCGCCAATTAAACCCGGACCTGCTGTAGCACCAATTGCATCAATGTCATTAAAATCTAGTTTTGCCTCTTTTAATGCCTTTGCAATGATAATATCTAAATGCACAACATGGGCGCGTGCTGCTAATTCTGGCACTACACCACCAAAGGGGGCATGTTCATCTATTTGTGAGCGCACAATATTTGATAATATCTTTGCTTCTATATTGCCATTTTTGTCCTCATATCGTGCAATTATGCTCGCTGCGGTTTCATCACAACTTGTCTCTATTCCCAAGACTAGGCTTTGTCTTTGTTCCAAGACTATGCCTTGTCCTTGTACTATTATTTTAGTGCGTGTTTGTTTACTCATAAAACAGTCTATTTTAATGTTTAAAATATTTTTTTAAATCAGATGGCTATTATTTTGCAAATTTATCAATTTACCCATATATCAATTGTAATTAAGCTGAAAGAAAAACAATATAATTTTTGCAAAATGATTTTAATAAAGGATTTTAACAATGGTTGCCAAAAAAACTGGCCCTGTAAAACCGCCAATCATTGATTTGGAGGCGAATAAAAGTAAAACTGCCGACAAGCAAAAGCAAAGGGCGCAAAAATCTACAGCGCAACCGTTTGAAAAAGCTAAAACTGATGCAAAACCTGATCTAAAGGCAAAGGAAAAAGCAAAAACCACTTCTAGTGGATGGTTTTTATCAATTGTTTTTGGCGTGTTAGGTGGAGCGGTTTTGGGTGTTGCCGCTAGTTTTTTACTGGCTTTGGTGGGTTTGTGGCCGCAAAATACTGCCCCAATTGCCCCTGTAAGTGAAGTGCCTGCGCAAAATTCGACATTGATTTCACAGTTGCAACAGCAATTGAGTGAGTTTGAGAGTTTGAGCAAATCAAATCAATCTAATATTAGTTCAATTTCTGCTACACTTAAAAAAGATGAGAATGACTTTACGTTAAAATTACAAGAAATTAATTCCCAGCTATCTCAACAAATTGAGAAACTGCAACGCCAGATTGAGGCGCAAAAAGACCAAATTATAACTCAGTTTGAAGGACAGTTAGCCAGTATTGATTTGAGAATAGTTGAAAACCAGATTGCTCAATTTGATGAGCGCTTGAACGCTTTGGCGGCGGGTGCATCAAATGAGGAGGCGATGGAATTTGCTAACTCAATTGCTGATTTAAAAACTAATATTAGCGATTTATCTAATTCAATTGCATATATAAATGAAAATATTGCATTGCATAACACTCAGATTGTTACGCTTGAAAACAATCTTGATACAATAGTTCAAAAAGTTGAAACTCAAGAAATTGCTATGCAAGAGGCACAAGAGGCTGATGAAAAAAAGGCTAAACAATCAGCTAAAGCTCAATTGCCTTTGGCTTTGTCTTCTTTTGAAAGTGCAATTTATAACGGTAAGAGCTTTGATGTCGCATTGACTGACATAAGTGAAGTTTTGCCAGAGCTTGTGGTGCCTGATGAACTTAAACAATCAGCAGTCAGAGGCTTTGATGACCCTAAGAATATTATTAGTGAATTTAGCGCTCTTGTTCCTGCAATTTTAAGTGCAAGGCCAATTGCTCAAGGGGCTAGCTGGCAAGAAAAGCTTTCTGATAAAGCTTTGTCACTTTTAGCGTTAAGGCCTACGGGGGAGGTTGAGGGGGATAGTCCAACTCAATTAGTTGCACGTATTGAAACATCGTTACAAAAACAAGATTTTATAGTGGCAGATGAGTTGATAAAATCTTTGCCCCAACCAATGCAAGAAGCAGCAGGAAATGTAGGTAAGAAAATTGCTGAATTTGCTAATGCTCAAAAATTTATACAAGAGATAAAAAATGAAGCATTTAATAATATTGATAATGTTTCATTAAACTAATGGGATTTAACTAATGATACGGCTTATTTTTTATATTGCGCTTTCCTTAGCCATTAGTTTGGGTGCGGTTTGGCTTATTTCGCTTCAAGGCACAATAACAATTGACTATAATGGCTATCGCATGCAGCCAAGTCTTGGTGCTAGCGCTTTGGCTTTGATAGTTTTGGTTATAGTTTGTATTGCTATATGGGCAATTATTAGACGAATAATCAATGCCCCAAAAAAGCTAGCAAAGCTTAATGAGCAAAGACGCAAAAATGCTGGTGTTCAGGCTTTGAGTGATGGATTTATTGCTCTGCAGGCAGGTGAGGCAACAAAAGCTCGTAAATTTGCTAAGGAGGCAAAAGCACGTTTGCCGCAAAATTCTGCGGTTAAATTGCTTGAAGCAAATGCAGACTTAGCCCTTGGTGACTTAGGGCAGGCGCGTGAAAATTTTAAACAGCTAATTTCTGATGATAAAACATCACTTGCAGCATTACACGGTCTTTTTGAACAGGCGAAAACACAAGGGCGAAAAGATGTAGCGATTAGTTTTGCGCAAAAAGCTTTTGAGTTGTCCCCCTCAAGCAGTTGGGCAAGTGAGGCTGTTTTTGATGATTTAATTAAAAATTCTCAATTTGAAAAAGCGCTTATGATGATTTCAGTAAAATCTGCTAAAGAGCAAAGTGAGAAGCAAAAAATTAGACGTAAAAAGGCAATACTTCATAGTGCTATTGCTAGCCAAGAAGAAGTTAAAAATCCTGATATTGCACTGCTTAATGCGCAAGCGGCATTAAAAATATTACCTGATTTTGTTCCAGCGGCTCTTATTGCTGCACGTATATTATCAAACCGTAATCAGATTAGAAAAGCTTCTTCTTTATTGCGACGAGTTTATAATATTAATAAACACCCAGATATTGCTAGGCTTTATATCAATGTTCAAAGTGGAATTTCTGCTGTTGATAAGTTAAAACGTGCCTATGACTTAATGGGTGAAAACCCAAGCGAGCAAAATGCTGCTATCGTTTTGGCTCAAACAGCTATTGATGCTTTTGAGTGGAGTGTTGCGCGTAAGATTTTGGCTAAATTCATTAGCAAAAATCCTTCAAAAGCAATTTGTGTTTTAATGGCACAAATTGAGGCTGGGCAATCTGATAATCAGGGAAAGGCGCGTGAGTGGCTTTCTCGTGCTCTTAATGCACCAAGCGATCCTACTTGGGTTGCGGATGGAATAACCTCTGATCATTGGGAGGCAATTTCTCCACTTGATGGAAGGCTTGATGCGTTTGAGTTTAAAGTTGTGCCAAGCAATGAGTCTATAATAAATGATGGTGTGCTTGAAATAGCTAAAACAGAGAAGAAGCAAGGGGAAGATAAGCCAGAGCAAAAAGGTGAAAAAGCTATAATTCACTCGTCTTAGATTTTGCTTAAAGAGCTCCAAGTTCAACTGTATATAATGATCCATCGGTAGTTATTTTTGTGCCAGCAATTTTCCCATTTTTTGCATAAGCCCCAAAACTATCAAAACCAACCTTTGGAATTGAATTTATGAGCTTAATCATGGTTGGGGAGGCTGCGGCTGCCATATGATAGCTATCTGAAGTGTCATGAATATTTGAGCTATCAACCACTATTATGTTTAGGCCAGCAAGGGGTAAGAAATCAGTAATATTTCCTAAGCGCTGTTTGCCATCATGAAAAATATCAGCAAATTTTTGCAATACCCAGTCTTCTTTTGAAGAATATACAACAAATGGCTGGGGTAGGTCTTTAATATCATTAGCTTGTTCGGCAAATAAATCAACGGCCATATCAGCCGAAAGTAAAGCTACTCCGCCAATTTTATTTAATATTTTTTTATTATTCTTAAAGCTGATCTGACGCAAAGTTTCCATAATGATTGAAGCGCCCATAGAGTGACCAACCAGAGTAATTTTGTTAATTTGACTGTTGGCTAAATCAGATAGCAGCTTTTCTAGGCCATCACGTGCAAAAGCAGCACTATCCATATCGTGTAGATAAAGACCAAGCTCAATTGCTGAGGGCCAGGAATATAAAATTGTTGTAGCGGGAGTATTAAAGTCTGCATCTATCTTAGCCACGCGAAAGATTGTTTTTTCAAAATTGGAGTTAAAACCATGCACAAATATTATAACTTCACGAGTGTTTCTAATATTTAATGCGTCATTGATGATGGCCTGGTTAAAGCTTTTGGCAGAATCAATATTTTTTGAGGAGATAATTTTATATCTATTTTTTGGATCAATATTTGTTTGCGGATAGGTGAATTTACCAGGGCGAATCAATTTTGGCACTGCTACTTGATATTGTCCATAGCTAAGATTTAATGAGCGATCAGTGCCAAAAGAGCCATCTTTTTCTTTTTTTCTGCTGGTTGCGACTAAAATATTATATTTACTAGCGAGAGCTGTTTCATTTTCAAGCGATGAATTTTTGCTTAAAACACCAACACAAGCGCTTAATGATAACAACATAAGCAAAGTAATAACTAAAGCGAAAATATTTTTCATTTATAAATACTGCCCCAAATAATGTTTTATTACAGCTCATCTACTCTCATTACTTGAAATGTGTGCATTTCGCCATCATTTTCTTTTATAGAGACATATTCACCTACAACAAATCTCTCTTGAGCAAAGCGAAAGCCTGCCTCGTCATCATCAGACCTAGTATCGTCATAATCAATATACCAACGCCCACCAGGACCACGCAATAATTTCCCTATGGCATCTTCTTCACCTGAGCGAAAGCGACGCACTCGACATTTATCACGGTTTTTTGTTGCTAAATCACCATCAATATGACCGTCAGCTAAAAGAGGAGCTAATATATCGTAGCCATGCTCACTATCTCCTATTGGGTGGCCTGGCTCTCGTGCTAATTCTAGCCTGATATGGACAAAAGATTTTGGCAAGTCATGCATGAAGATGCTCCTCTAGAGTTGGTTTAAGATTATTTCAACAAATAGAATATTTTTAATGAGAAATTAAAATAGGAATTTGGGCATTGCTCAAAATATCCCGAGTTGCCCCACCCATTACCCATTCACGAAAACGGGAATGACCATAACCACCCATTACTAACATTTTAGAGTTAGTTCTTTCGGCTTCATTGAGTAAAGCATCACCAATTTTTTTCCATTTTTTAATATGTCTTATCTCTGCATTAACGCCATGGCGATCAAGGTGTCTGGCAATATCAGCGCCAGGCATTTTGTCTTGGAGGTTTGATCCATCACCCTCTGATACCATTGCAATAGTGACTTTGCCAGCAGCTCGCATAAGGGGCATTGCTTCGGCTACTGCTCTTGCAGTTTCGCGCCTATTGCGCCATGCAAGTAAGATATTATCAATCTTTTTTGGGGGTTTAATTGCAGGTGGCACAAATAAACAGCCACGCCCAGAGTTAAATAAAACAGCTTCTAATAACTCTGGTGAAGCTGAATGATGATTATAGGGGCGTGTTGCTATCATGAGATCACAAGTTCTAGCTTCAGCAGTCATAACCTGACCAGCTTGTGATTGAGTGAGGTCAAGACGGCGGAGCTCAGTGTTTATTGACAGATTATCAAGTTGCTTTTTTAATTTTTTTTCTGCTGTATCACCTTCTTTTATTGCTGCCTCTTGCATGGCTACAATAGCACCAGTAGCTGCCATTACACCACCAGACATATAGGTGTTATCAGGCACAAGATTGCAATATAAGCCTGTCAGAAAGGCCTGATGTTGGCTTGCAATCAACTCAGCATAAGCAAGGCGAATTTCATCTTCTTTATTGCCCTCCAAGTGAACCAGTAAATCTTTTAGCATAATAACATTCCTTTCATTGTGAATTATAATCTGCTCAAATATGAAATCTCGCTCTCAAAGGAGATTTTAGCAGACTTTCGATTTGCTTTACCTTGATTTGCATCAAGTTTAGAAAAGCAGAATATGTTTTCCAATTTCATTTTTTTAGTCTATGATTTAATTAGAATAGATTGTAGTGGTTCATTTTACTGATTTTAGGAAATATTGTGGAAGAGCGTTTGGATATTCATAATTCCAATATACCTAAAATATGTCGCTCTTGTGAGGTGCGCCATAGGGGGATATGTGGAGCATTAAGTGCTACTGAATTGCTCGAAATCTCTAAGCATACAAGACAAATAAAACATGAAGCGGGTGTTGAGCTTGTTTCTGATGGAGAGCCGATAACTTCTTATGCCACCATTATGCAAGGGGTGATTAAACTATCTAAAATACTTGAAGATGGCCGCCAGCAAGTGGTTGGATTGCAATTCGCACCCGACTTTATTGGGCGTTTGTTTTCGCAAAAGAATAACTTATGCGCTGAAACTGCATCAGATGTGCAAGTTTGTCGTGTGCCAAAAAAGATTTTAGAGAATTTAATTGCTGATAATTCAGAGCTTGAGCATAAATTATTAGAGCAGACCTTAAAGGAATTAGATGAGGCGCGTGAGTGGATGGTGACGCTTGGCCGAAAAACTGCTTTAGAAAAAGTTGCTTGTTTTTTATATTTAATTGCAACTCATTTCGATCCTGCCTATTTTGACGAAGAAAAAAAGCAAGAAAAAGATGTTGTTTTTGATTTGCCGTTAACTCGTGCTGATATTGCAGACTTCTTAGGCCTAACCGTTGAGACAGTTTCGCGTCAGTTTACAAAATTGCGAACAGAAAAAATAATTGAAATCACGACAAGGCGCCATATTTTAATTCCAGACCTTAATATTTTAAAAAAGTGCTGTGGTTAAAATATTTGTGTTTATTTGAGAGTCTCTGTAAAGATATTAGCAAATAACTCGTGTTCAAAGGCAATATGCCGCCTTAGAGCTTCAAAAAAACCACGCAACATATATCCGGTAGCTTCAGCTGATAAAGTTGGGTTGTCCTTGCTATAGGATATTAAAACCTCGGCTATTTCTTCAGCAAAATATTTATCTTTCACATGCTCAAGTTTTAATCTGTGCAGAGTAGAATTAAAATTTAGTGTTGGAGTTTTTAATCTTTCAAATAGTGGAAATATATCTTCTTCTTCAAATTTTTGTGCGCGGTTAATTATTTTAGGTAGATTTTTTGCTGTGTGAAGGCATGCTTGTTTATCTATTTTTGAGGGCAGGCTATCGGCAATTTCTTCTAAAGTAGCACAAAGAGATAATAATTCACCGTGTATCGCTTCATAAGTGGCCTTTGTGTCGTCTGATTCTCTAATTTGTACATAAGAGATCATTTTATCGCTCACATTTGTTATGACTATGATCAAAAAAGCACATTTTTTGTAAAAAAGCACAAAAAAAGCTATTTTTTTTACCAAATCGACATAATTTTTTTCTTCTTGCTTTGATCTATGTCAAACTTGTGTAATAGAATAATTGTTATCTATCACTATTACGTGAAGTCTTTTTTGGCTTGACGTGGGAACATTGGAATAAGTTTTTATATTTTTTGAAGAAATATAAAGATATATATTTAACTTAGGCGTTGAAAGAAATACGCCATGGGGGATACATGAAACATCTAAACGCAACAATCATACTTGCGCTTGGCACACTGCTAACAGTGTTTGCAGCTGCCTTCGCTTACGATGATCTTTTCCGGATTCATGCAATAATTCTTGCAGTTCATCTTGGCGCCGCTGCCATTTATATGGCTCGCTTGGTTAAAGTTGATGGTTCGGGAGAAGTAGAGGATAAGTCAGGTTATATGGACGGCCCAATTCGTATTGGCGTTATATTAACCGTTTTTTGGGGCGTGATTGGCTTCACACAAGGTGTGCTTATTGCTATGCAATTGGCTTGGCCAGTGACAAATCTTGAGCCATGGTTTAATTTTGGACGCATGCGTCCACTGCACACATCAGCAGTTATTTTTGCTTTTGGTGGAACGGCGTTGATTACCACTTCTCTATATGTAGTCCAGCGCACATGCCAAGCTCGCCTTTGGGGTGGAGCTGGTCTTGCTTGGTTCGTTTTTTGGGGGTACCAAATATTTATCCTAATGGCAGCAACTGGTTATTTGCTGGGTATTACTCAAAGTCGTGAATATGCAGAACCAGAATGGTATGTTGATTTATGGCTAACAATTGTTTGGGTTGCTTATTTATTATTATTCCTTGGCACGCTGTTTAAACGTAAAGAACCGCATATTTATGTGGCAAACTGGTTTTACTTAGCATTTATCGTTACGATTGCTATGTTGCATGTGGTGAATAATCTGGCAGTTCCTGTCTCATTCTTAGGCGTTAAAAGCTATTCACTATTCTCAGGCGTTCAAGATGCTATGACGCAATGGTGGTATGGTCATAATGCGGTTGGCTTTTTCTTAACAGCGGGCTTTTTGGGAATGATGTATTATTTCATGCCAAAACAAGCTGAGCGACCAGTTTTTTCTTATCGTCTTTCAATCATTCACTTTTGGGCGTTGATTTTCCTATATATTTGGGCCGGCCCGCACCACCTTCATTATACTGCGCTTCCTGATTGGACGCAGACACTTGGTATGGCTTTCTCAATTATGTTATGGATGCCGTCTTGGGGTGGTATGATTAACGGTTTGATGACTCTTTCAGGCGCATGGGATAAAATCCGCACCGATCCAATCATTCGTATGATGGTTATGGCTGTTGCATTTTATGGCATGTCCACCTTTGAGGGGCCGGTTATGTCTATTAAGGCTGTGAACGCACTTAGTCATTATACTGATTGGACTATTGGTCACGTTCACTCTGGCGCTCTTGGTTGGGTTGGTATGATTTCTTTTGGGGCAATTTACTTTCTTGCGCCAAGATTGTGGGGTCGTAAGGAATTATATTCTTTACGTATGGTTAACTGGCATTTCTGGTTTGCTACGTTAGGTATTGTTCTTTATGCCTCAGCTTTGTGGGTTGCTGGAATCACTCAGGGTCTAATGTGGAAAGAATATGATCCGCAGGGCTTCTTAGTTTATTCCTTTGCAGAGTCAGTTCAAGCTCTACACCCATATTATGTGTTACGTTTTATTGCTGGCCTGTTATATCTTACTGGTGGCTGCATAATGGCGTGGAATATCTATAAAACAATCAAAGGCGATGTTCGAGATGAAAAGCCAATGGTTGCAGTAACATCTAACGCTAAGCCAGCAGAATAGGAGGCGAAAATGTCTTTATTAGAAAAACACAAAATAATCGAGAAAAGCCCTACATTGCTGCTGGTTGGCTCACTTTTGGTGGTGTCAATTGGTGGTATTGTTGAGATCGCACCATTATTTTACTTCCAAAATACAATTGAGAAGGTGGAGGGCATGCGTCCCTACACCCCTCTTGAGTTGGCTGGCCGTAATATTTATATTCGCGAAGGCTGTTACCTTTGTCACTCTCAGATGATTAGACCATTTCGCGATGAAGTTGAGCGCTATGGTCAATATTCGCTAGCTGCAGAGTCTATGTATGACCATCCATTTCAGTGGGGATCAAAGCGTACCGGGCCTGATTTGGCTCGTGTGGGTGGGCGTTATTCCAATGATTGGCAGGTTCAACATTTAACCGATCCGCGTTCATTAGTGCCTGAATCAATCATGCCTAAATATGGTTTTTTGACTAAAACTCCTCTTAAGTTTGATAATATGGATAGACATCTAAGAGCAAATCAGTTGGTGGGTGTTCCATATACTGTTGAGCAATTGGAAAATGCAAAGGCTGATGTAATAGCGCAAGCAACTACTGATGCTGATATTGAAGGATTGCAAGCTCGTTATACTTATGACGATAGGTTTAGTGTTCCGCTTGGTGATTTTGACGGGAATCCTGATGAAATTACTGAAATGGACGCATTGGTTGCATATTTACAAATGCTTGGAACATTGGTGGATTTCTCTACTTATGTGCCTGAAGCCAATTATCGCTAGGGGGAATGAATATGACTTATGAATTCGTACGTAACTTCGCTGGTACTTGGGGTCTTATTTACTTGTTTGTAGTTTTTGTTGGGGTTGTTGTTTATGTGTTACGCCCTGGCGCAAGCAAAGCAGCAAAAGAAGCAGCAAACATCCCATTAAAAGATGAGAGCTGAGAAAGGAATTTCAAATGAGTAAAAAAGAAATAGACGAAATTACTGGCACGGAAACGACAGGCCATGAGTGGGATGGCATTAAAGAACTTAACACCCCGCTTCCACGTTGGTGGCTATGGATATTTTATGCCTGTATTGTGTGGGCTATTGGCTATATGATAGCTATGCCTGCTTGGCCTTTGATTAACGGTGCAACAAAAGGTGTTCTTGGTTATGCCTCTCGCGCAAATGTTGTTACTGACATTGAAAAAGCTAAAGACGCTCAACAGGTGTTTTTGACTAAGATTGATGAAACCGAAGTTGGCGATATTGTTAAAGATGAAGAGTTGGCTCGCTTTGCGCGTGCTGGCGGCTCTTCTGCCTTTAAAGTAAATTGTGTTCAGTGTCATGGTGCTGGTGCGCAGGGTTTTGCGGGCTATCCAAATCTAAATGACGATGAATGGATTTGGGGTGGCACAATTGATGAGATTTATATAACTATTGCTCATGGTGCACGTGACAATGCAGATGATGATACTCATATTAGTGAGATGCCTGCTTATGGTGCAGACGAATTGCTTGAAAAAGATGAAATCATCTCTGTTGCTAATTATGTAGTGTCAATCTCTGGCGGTGAAGCAGACGCGGCTCTTATTGGTAATGGAGCTGAAATCTTTTTAGATAATTGTGCTGCTTGTCATGGTGAAAAGGCAGAGGGTGTTGCAGAGCTTGGTGGGCCTGCTCTTAATAATGCTATTTGGCTTTATCAGGGTGGCATTGAAGCAATTACCACACAGATAAATGCACCAAAACATGGCGTTATGCCTGCTTGGCGCACTAAGTTATCTGACGCAACTGTTAAGCAATTGGCAGTTTATGTTCACTCACTTGGTGGTGGTGAATAGGCTGTTTAAACAGAATGAGTAAATTAGAAAAGGCCGCCTATACAGGCGGCCTTTTTGTTATTGAGGGAATATTATATATTAAAAATGGAATAGTTCTATTTTGTTTAAAAATTAAGCAAATTTAATTTGACATAAATGCTATATAGGCAGACATAATAAAGGGCTTGTTATAAGAAGCAGCATTTAAAAACGCTAAGGATTTTTGAAAAAATGTCTAAAAATAAAAAACCAGCCCCTGATACAAAAATAGAAAAAATTGAAGTTGAGCCAGTGAATAAGGGTGCTAAAAATGCACCTCTTTATGTTGCGCATAAAAAAATATTTTCAAAAATGGCTAAGGGCAAGTTTCGAAATTTTAAAACTTTTATGTTGATGTTCACTCTTAGTATTTATTTTATTACACCTTGGTTGCGTTGGGATCGAGGTGAGTATGCACCCGATCAATTTATTTTATTAGATATTGCAAATCGACGTTTTTATTTAGCTTTTCTTGAAATATGGCCACAAGAATTTTATTATGTGGCAGGTTTATTGCTAATGGCTGGGGTTGGCCTGTTTTTAGCTACTTCTGCTGTAGGTCGTGCTTGGTGCGGATATTCATGCCCACAAACAGTGTGGACAGACTTGTTTATGTTTGTTGATCGGTTTGTTGAGGGTGATAGAAATGCACGTATAAAATTAGATAAAGCTCCATGGAGTGCTAATAAACTTTTTAAAAGAGGAATAAAGCATTTTATCTGGATATTGATATCTGTGTTTACAGGGATAACATTTACTTTATATTTTGCAGACGCCCCACAATTATTTGTGGATATTATTACTTTGCAAGCGCCCTCAGTTGCTTATGCAACTATTGCTGTGCTTACGGGTACAACATATGCTTTTGCAGGAATTATGCGCGAGCAATTATGTATCTACATGTGCCCTTGGCCTAGAATTCAAGGGGCGATGCTTGATGAGCATTCGCTTACTGTAACTTATAATGATTGGCGTGGAGAAAATCGGGGTAAGAATTCAAAAAAATTAGCGGCTCAAGGAAAAATAGTTGGTGATTGTATTGATTGCGATCTTTGTGTTGCAGTTTGTCCAACTGGTATTGATATAAGAGATGGTATGCAACTTGAATGTATTACTTGTGGTTTATGTATTGATGCGTGTAATGGGGTGATGGATAAAATTGGTAAGGAGCGCGGGTTAATTTCCTATACTACATTTAATTATTATAATGAAAATATGGATATTGCCACCTCTGGCGCATATACGCATGATGGCACGCCAACACATGAAGCTATAGAAGCGATTGATATTTCAAAGGTAAGAGATAGTAAAACTGGTAAACTAAAACCTGAGTTTAAGCATACTAATTGGCGAGAGTTATTTCGTGTGCGCACAATATTATATTTAACTGTTTGGGCTTTAATTGGTATAGCTATGTTGCTTAGTTTAACATTTAGAAGCCCGCTTGATGTGAATGTGTTGCGTGATCGCAACCCGCGTTTCGTGATGCTTTCTGATGGCTCGGTTAGAAATGGTTATGATGTTAAAATTTTAAACATGACACCAATATATAGAAATGTTGAATTATCAGTTGAAGGCTTGCCAGATGCTAAAATGATACTTGGTGGATCAAGTGAGGAGGCAACGGATAAACTTGCTCTTGAGCTTGAACCTGATAGAGTCTTACCTATTAGACTTTATATTAAGGTTGACCCTGAAGACGTAAAACCTGGTAGGACTGACTTTATATTAAATGTAAATAATATTGCAAATGATGAAGCTGCAAGTGCTAAGGCAATTTTTGAAGCTCCAGAAAAATAAATTAAGGAAGTAAAATGCAAGCAGAAAAAGAAAAAAAACAATTTATTTTTACTGGTTGGCACATGTTGATCATTACTGTAAGTTTTTTTGCGGTTATATTTGGCATGAATTTGTTTATGGCAATATCAGCAAAAAAAAGTTGGACTGGTCTAGTTGTAAAAAATACTTATGTCGCATCACAAGAATATAATAAAAAGTTAGCAATTAGCCGCGCTCAACATGAGTTGGGCTGGAGTTCTGATGTTAAATTTGACGATGGTAATTTAGTATTTTCTTTGCGTGATAAAGATGGTGCGCCTATTGATGCTACATTGGTAAAATTACAGGTCAATCGTGTTGTTGGGGTTGAGGGTGAGCTGCATCTTATTTTAGAGAAAAATGCCCAAGGTAATTATGCCTCTCCTGCTACATTGGCTGATGGGGTTTGGAATGTTTATATTATAGCAGATGTTGTAGATGGAGATGTTTTTGAACATCATTATCAGATTAAAATAGAGAAGTGATAAATGAGCTGTTGCGCACCAGGAGTTGAGCAATCTGTTGATCAAATCGCATCACCTGAGAGTGATGATGAGACATTATTATTAGCTTCCCGTGAGCTTGATAGTGGCCACCGCCAACTTGAATTGGCGGTGCCAGATGTTACTTGTGCGGCTTGTATTCAATCAATTGAGAGTGCTTTAAATAAATTAGATATGGTTGAAAATGCACGGGTGAATTTTTCAACTAAACGTGTGCGGGTTAGTTTTACCCCTGGTGTGGGGCGGCCTTCTGATATTCCTAAGACAATTAAGGAGCGTGGCTATCGCACATTTTTACTTGATCCTGAACTTGACAATAAGGGTGATAAAACTCTTTCAAGTTTAGTTCGTGCTTTAGCTGTTGCTGGCTTTGCAGCTGGTAATATTATGCTTTTTTCAATTTCTGTTTGGTCAGGCGCTGATGCAATCACGCGAGATTTATTTCACTGGATTTCAGCAATGATTGCAGTTCCAACGGTTGCGTATTCTGGTCAACCGTTTTTTCGCTCTGCATTTCGTGCCTTAAAACATGGTGCTTTAAATATGGACGTGCCTATTTCATTAGGTGTGATACTAGCTTTACTGCTTTCTCTTTATGAAACTATCAATTCAGCGCAGGAGGCATATTTTGATGCCGCTGTTATGCTGTTATTCTTTTTGTTAATTGGACGCACGTTCGATCATTTAATGCGTGAAAAGGCTCGCTCGGCAGTAAGGAATTTGGCACGCCTTGCACCACGAAATGTGATGCGAATTTTTGACGATGGGCGGCGTGAGTTGATTGCAATAAATGAAGTTGAATCTGGTATGGTATTGGAAATTGGGGCAGGGGAAAGAGTGCCAGTTGATGGTGTGGTTATATCAGGTGTTTCTGATTGTGATCTATCGTTAGTGACGGGTGAATCTGTGCCGCAAAAAGTAAGCAAGGGATATGAGTTATTAGCAGGCTCTGCAAATCTATCTGGTGTTTTGATCATGAAGGCGTCAAAGCCAGCAGCAGATAGTTTTCTTGCGCGCATGATTTCACTAATGGAGGCGGCTGAAGGGTCAAAGGCTGGTTATAAAAAAATTGCCGATAGGGCGGCTGCAATTTATGCGCCAGCGGTTCATATATTATCTCTTGGAACATTTTTAGGTTGGGGTTTTGGAACGGGTGACTGGCATATTGCAACCGTTAATGCCATTGCAGTTTTAATCGTTACCTGTCCATGTGCTTTAGCGTTAGCAGTGCCGATTGCGCATGTGGTTGCCAGTGGGCGGTTGTTTGAAAATGGTATAATGATGCGTGACGGCGCGGCACTTGAAAGACTAGCAATAATAAATCGAGCAGCTTTTGATAAAACCGGCACATTAACGCAAGGCAAGCCAGAATATAAGGGGCAGTTTTTTGGTGACAAAAAAATGCTAGAAGTAGCTGCAAGTCTAGGTGCGGTTTCGCGTCACCCATTTTCAGTGGCCTTGGCTGCATCTGTTAATAATATAGTGGCGGTTAAGGGGGCAAAAGAAGTTCCTGGGTTTGGTGTTGAGGCAAAAAATAAAGATGGCATTTGGCGTTTGGGGCGGGCAGAATTTTGCAATGCAAAAGAAATAAAAAGTCCTAAAAATGGCTCAAGTGTTTGGTTGAGTTTGAATGGAAAGCCAGTGGCGGGCTTTATGTTTGAGGATAGCGCAAGAGAAGAGGCAAAAAAGAATATAAAATTGCTGAAGGATAAAAATATAGCAATATCTCTTTTGTCAGGTGATAAAAAACAACCTGTTTTGGCTTTAGCAAAAGAGGTAGGAATTGATGATGCTCATTATAGTTTAACACCAAGTGATAAACTAGAAATTTTGCAAAAATATGCAGATGATGGTGATAAGGTTTTAATGGTTGGCGATGGTCTTAATGATGCTCCAGCGCTTCGTGTTGCTCATGTGTCAATGGCGCCCTCAAGTGCTGCTGATATTGGTCGCAATGCTGCTGATTTTATTTACACGCACAATAATCTTGATGCTGTTCCATTTGCGCTTCATATAGCAAGACGCACTGCTAATGTAGTTAAGCAAAATTTTGGTCTGGCAATTATATATAATTTTATTGCCGTGCCGCTTGCGGTTAGTGGGCAGGTAACACCGCTTATTGCCGCCCTAGTTATGTCAACATCTTCGATATTAGTAACTCTTAATGCTTTAAGGTTGCGTTTGGGCGGTGAAAATATAATAGGTAAGAAACAAAAACCCAATATTTATGCACCACCTCTTGTTACAAAGGTTTTGGCTGAATGAGCACAGTGCTATTTTTAATCCCTTTAGCTCTATTTCTTGGAGCGCTTGGTCTTGGGGCTTTTTTATGGTCGCTAAACTCTGGTCAATATGATGATTTAGAGGGGGCTTCGTTGCGAATTTTGCGTGATGATGATGATGATGAATTAGAGCCAAAAAACATAGCAAAAGCGCAAGAAAAAAAAGAAAAGCAAAAAGAAAACCCTAATGTTTGAAGCGATAAGTAAATTATTTAAAAACCCAAAAGAAGAAATTAAAACACCTGATGTTAATATTGCGGTGGCGGCATTGTTGGTGCATTTGGCAGCGGTAGATGGGGTGGTTACAAAAAAAGAGCAAATGAAGATTAAAAGCCTTTTGAAAACATATTTTGACCTTGATGAGGGCAAAGTTAAACATTTGATTGAAGAGGCTACAGATGTTGATAAACAGGCGGTTGATTTTTATCAATTTACCTCTTCGCTTTCAAAGCTAAAGAGTGAAAAGCGCATAGAAATTATTCGACTTCTTTGGCAGGTAGCTTATGCCGATGGTTATAATCATGAACTTGAAGATAATATGATTTGGCGGATTGCGGAGTTAATAGGTGTTTCAAATCGTGAGCGCACCATATTGCGTAAAGAGATTAAGCAAATTTCAAAAACGTAAGTTTACGAGTTTGTTTCATTAAAAATAAATATCTTATACTTAAAGTGTAATAAAATAATATCGGAGAATTAACATGGGTTTTGTATTTGCAGCGGTTCAAATCATTTTGATGATTTTGGCTCTATATAAGTGGGTGCTTATTGCCATGATTATTATGAGTTGGTTATTAAGCTTTAATATTATCAATTCAGGTAATCAGTTTGTTGATACCATTTGGCGGATTGTTAACTCTCTTACTGAGCCATTATTAAGACCTATACGCAGATTTTTGCCTAACATGGGTGGATTAGATTTGTCACCGATTGTATTATTTTTAGGTATTTATTTTGTTGAATATGTTATTAGATATTATGCAGCTAGATTATTATAATTAGCAAAATATTGTGCTTGGAAAAATATTTCTTTATATCGCAGGTGTTTTGTTACTTCAAATAGTAAAATCGATATAAAATCCCCTGTTATTTAGCAAAATTTAGCGAAAACAATTGCCTCTTGCTCTACAATTTGTCATATATTTAGGCACATCCTTGGGGGAGGAGGTTGGCTTATTTATATTATATAGCCATAAAAGCTACTTAGCACTTTCTCAAGACAAATGAAAATAAATTAAAGGGTTATACTTATGAATGAAGCACTATGGCTTATATTAGTCTGCGGCGCGTTATCAATAGTCTATGGCATTGTTACCACGCGCACATTATTAGCCGCAGATAGCGGCAATGAAAAAATGCAAGAAATTTCTGCAGCTATTCGCGAAGGCGCACAGGCATATCTTAAACGTCAGTATTTTACTATTAGTATAGTTGGCATAGTAATATTTGCTATAGCTTGGTATTTGCTGGGTGTTTACTCAGCTATTGGTTTTGCACTTGGTGCAATTCTTTCTGGTCTCGCTGGCTTTATTGGAATGAATGTTTCTGTTCGTGCTAATGTTCGTGTGGCGCAAGCAGCAACAACTTCACTTGCTCGAGGACTTGATCTTGCTTTTAAATCTGGCGCAATAACTGGCCTGCTCGTTGCGGGCCTTGGTCTTTTAGGTCTAACTGGCTATTTCTTTTATATGACAGCAGTTGCCGGCTTTGAGCCAACGTCTCGTCCTGTAATTGATGCGCTTGTTGCTTTATCATTTGGTGCTTCACTTATTTCAATTTTTGCTCGTCTTGGCGGTGGTATCTTTACTAAGGGTGCTGACGTTGGTGGAGATATGGTTGGTAAGGTTGAGGCTGGTATTCCAGAAGATGACCCACGCAATCCGGCTACGATTGCTGATAATGTTGGTGATAATGTTGGTGATTGTGCTGGCATGGCGGCTGATTTGTTTGAAACCTATGTGGTAACAGCCGTTGCTACAATGGTGTTAGCTTCACTTATTTTGCCAGAAGAATTTAAATTAGCTGGCATGGTGTTGCCCTTAGCTATTGGTGGTGCTTGTGTGCTTACCTCTATTGCAGGCTCATTCTTTGTAAAGCTTGGTAAAGGCTCAATCATGGGTGCTCTTTATAAAGGTATAATCGCAACGGGTATTCTTTCTTTGATTGCTCTTTACCCAACCATTTCATTTGTGTTTGGTGGCATGGATAAAGACCTTGGCGGCTTTACCCCAATGGCTTTATTTTGGTGTGGTGTTATTGGTCTTATTATTACTGGGCTAATAATTGTTATTACTGAATATTACACAGCAACTGGCAAGCGCCCAGTTAATTCAATCGCTCAGGCTTCGCTTACGGGTCATGGCACAAATGTTATTCAAGGCCTTGCGGTTTCTTTGGAATCAACTGCTCTTCCGGCGTTAGTAATTGTTGGTA
>JALSJY010000104.1 GCA_026989045.1 Hyphomicrobiales bacterium
AACACCCTTATCGGCTACGGTTTATGGAATTTCCTACTCAGCAGATACAGCGCAGCAACCGTTACGCCTTGGGCATTGCTTGTACCAGTCTCGGGCATGGCCGCTTCTTATTTTATGCTAGATGAGTCTATGCCTGCTTGGAAGTTGATTGCAGCTTTTTTGGTATTATTAGGACTTGTTTTAAATATCTATGTTTCAACAAGGAGATTAAAAAATGCCAATATCACGAGCTAGCAAAGAAGTAATCCAAACGTTCTTAACGCAAAATACAGACTGGATTCTTAAAGAAAATAAACTCCATAGAGATTTCCAATTTAAGAACTTTGTTGAAGCTTTTAGTTTTATGACTAAAGTTTCTGCCATTGCAGAATTACAAAACCACCATCCTGAATGGTGCAATGTTTATAATAAAGTTGTGATTGATTTAACGACACATGAGGCTAACGGGATTACTGAACGTGATTTTTTATTAGCAATAGAAATGGAACGTATTGCATCTAACTAGGATTTTTAGCAGGTTTTTACAACATATCCCCTATTCTTGTGGCTTTCACCATCTCCGTCTTAACCCCAGCATTTAAAACCGCGTCAGTTGCCACGATATTCACCTGCTCTTTTGCGCGTGTTATCCCTGTGTAGATCAATTGTCTGGTGAGTAAGGGCATAACTTCGTGTGGTAGTACTAACAATACTTGCTTAAATTCTGAGCCTTGGCTTTTGTGAATGGTCATTGCCCATGTGGTCTCGTGTGCGGGTAGCCTTACGGGGGCGTAACTTTTGAAACTGTTATCTTCACGTTCTCCCTCACGTTTATCACCATCAGGAAAATACACTTTGGTCTCACCGTTTCGGGTGAGCGTGATGCCTGTATCGCCGTTAAACAAACCTTTGCTATAACTGTTTTGAGTAATCATTACAGGACGACCATGATACCAACTTTGTGCTTGCGCTTGACCAAAACTTGCTCGCTGCCTAATTAAGCCGTTTTTAGCTAATGAGGTTTCTATGCGTGCGCTTAATGTGGTGCTTCCGTTTAAGCCTCGGCGTAGTGCGCAAAGAATTCTGTATTCATTGAAAGCTTTGAATATCTCGGTGACGCTTGAATGTGGATTGTTTAAGAGTTGAAAATAGTTATCCCACGGGGCAGTTAAATCATTGGGGAGTTGCGTGCCTGCTAGGATGCTTGGTGCGAGTAGATTACAGTCTATCTTTGTCTTGTCTTTTAGTGTTTCAAGTAGGGTTTTACTGTCGCCTTTATTGGCTGATAGGGCGAGTTGACCGATTGTACTACCTTTTTTGAAGCGGTAGTTTTTTTGTAGGGTGACTATGTGAGTTTGCCGAGTTTGAGACTCCAAATTTCCATCTAGCTTCTCCCCCCTCCCTAGCCCTCCCCCCGCTGGAGAGAGGGGATTTTTTTCTTTATTGCTTAGATTTTTGTTTAGATTGTTGTTTAGACCTTCGCACATATCAGCGAATACTGAGCCTGTTTCTACCGATGAGAGTTGGTCTTTATCACCGATTAGGATGAGTTTGGCGTGTTTTGGTACAGCTTCTATGAGTTTTGACATCATGGCAATGTCGATCATTGAGGCTTCGTCAATTAACACCACATCGGCATTGAGTGGATTATTGCGATTGTGTTTGAATGTTACTTTCTCGGGTATAAAGCCTAGCAGTTTATGCAGGGTGCTGGCCTGTTTTGGCATGTGTGCCTTCACATCATCTGACAAATCTAGCTTATTTTGAGCCTCACTAATGGCATCTAACATTCTGATGGAAGCTTTGCCTGTTGGGGCGGCTAAAAGGATGTTTAAGTGATTATTATTTAACCCACCCCACCCCTTTTTTAGTGAGCTTTCCGTTTCGTTTTTTGAAACGGACAACTCAATTATGTCGCCTGTTTTTGGCGACGCCTGTGAGCTAGGGATACTCTCAAGATGTAGCTCAATCAACAAAGCCAATATTTTAGTAATGGTTGTCGTCTTACCTGTACCTGGACCACCTGAAACGATTAAAAACTGATTCTGCAAAGCGTGTGCTGCCGCTACTTTTTGCCAGTCTCTTTCATCCTTTTTATTCTCACTATCACTTGCATATTTATTTGATGGAAAATAGTGATTTAAACGTTCTTGCATCCAGTCTTCATCTAACTCAACAATCTCTAAACGTGATTTGATTTGATCGGCAAGTTGTTGCTGATATTGCCAATAGCGTCGTAGATACAAATAACCATGATCTAAAATTAGGGGCTTATACTCCCCTGCTTTGCCAACTACGTGGGTTTTTAATAATTCTGTTTGTTGGGTATCTGTACACGCAATCGCTATCTGACCTTCACGCGTGTGTTGGCTGATTTCTAGCGTACAGTGTTTTAGGATTGGGTTTTTCTTGCCACTATTTTGATCACCATTAAGTGTGTGCATTAAGTCTGATAGCTGATGATCTAGCGCTTCGTAGGTTTTCTCCTCGCTATTTTCATCGTGTTCACTTGGCGCTGGAGTATCCGCAAATAAATCCATCGTTAATTGTTCACTCATGACGCTTTACTCACCAATAGAGGCTCCATAAACAAACCATCTAATGCCGTTACTAATGCTAGGCTGGGCTTATTATAATAAATGCCACCCCCCCCCTTTTTAGTGGTTTTGTATTTTCCTGCAGGAAGCATCCCACGTATGAATAAATAATAAGCACCCCCAATATGCGACTCCCAGCTATACCCTGCTACTCGCTTTTTAAGGTAACGATGCAATGCCACGCTGTAGAGTAAATACTGCAAATAGTAATGTGAATCTGCCATTGCTGCCATCAAGCTTTCTTGCCCATAATCGGGCAAGGAATTGGATTTATAATCGACAATATAATAAAGACCATTATGCTCAAAAATTAGATCTATAAAGCCTTTAAGATAACCCTCGACTTGTTCAAAATTTAAGCTATTTACGGCATCACGCAATAATTGATCTTCTTGTGGTAAGTATTTGAATAGTATTTGTTTTAAGCCGTCAATTTGTAAGCGTTCAAGCGGTAGATAAAACTCCATTTCATCAAGGCGTTTTTCA
>JALSJY010000105.1 GCA_026989045.1 Hyphomicrobiales bacterium
ATCTAAAATTGTATTTAAATCCCAAGTTGGACGAGAAAAACCAGATGGTTTTTGCCAGCGTTCAACATGTTTATGACAAATAGCAGCAAAGCGGCCTAAATCTGCAAATAATTCATCAAGATTGGCGCTATCACCCTCGCACCCTTTTTCAAAGGCAAAACGCACTGCATAAGAGGTTTGAGAGTTACCAAGCGCCACCTGCTGCACAAGCTCCCCATCAACCCCCTCAAGCGGCGTGATAAGCGGCAGATCAGTGTCATTTTTTAGCGCCTGCAACCACAATAACTCGCTTTTTATTGCCGCTAGCGATTGATAAAGAGGGCGATGAACACGAATAATGTGCTTTTCACCATTAGGAGTATCAATCAAAAAAGTATGGTTTTCTGACAAGTTGATAAGAGTGGCCTTACCGCCCTGTAGAGATGGCCAAAGATGAAGTTGAGTTTGAAGTTGTTTTGTTTGCATGAGAATATTGTTTCTTAAAAATGGTCGGAGCGGCCGGATTTGAACCGACGACCCTTTGTCCCCCAGACAAATGCGCTACCAGGCTGCGCTACGCCCCGACTGAGGCAAAGATTTAGAGAAAGCAAAGCACGGGCGCAAGCAATTTTATTAAATAAATCAAATGTTATAATCTGTACCCACTATTGCCGAGCGTTATCAAGCAGGCGTTTCATTTCTAGCAAGTTTTTTAGCACGTCAGTTAGTTTTTTTGTATCTTTTTTATCAAGGCCGCTGGCCTCTCCTGCGCCAAAGGGTATGGCCGCTAATTGCGAATCTTTGTCGGCTACTGTTACAGGCTCAATCGCTCCTGTTTGACCAATTGCAATAACTTGACGAATGCCTTGCTCTTTTAGGACTTTTTGCACGCCCTTGATGGTGAAGCCTTTATCATAGAGCAGGTGGCGAATGCCTTTGAGCAATAATAGATCATCGGGGCGATAATAACGTCTGCCGCCACCGCGCTTTAGTGGCTTAATTTGCGAAAATCTAGTTTCCCAAAAACGCAATACATGCTGGGGCAGATCCAACTCAGATGCTGCCTCTGAAATAGTGCGAAAAGCAGTTGATGATTTATCCACTTATAATCCCTTTATGAATGATTTGAAAAACCAAAAACACTTATTTATCAGAACGATTCATAGAATAGTTGATTTTATCTTTTAAGACATTGCTGGGTTTAAACACAACAACTTTGCGAGGCAAAATTGGCACTTCTTCGCCAGTTTTTGGATTTCGGCCAATACGCTCTTTTTTCGATCTAACCAAAAAAGAGCCAAATGAAGAGAGTTTAACATTTTCACCTTTAACTAGGGAATCACTTAATAAAGCAAGCACTCGCTCAACAAGCTCACCAGATTCGGTGCGCGACAAACCAACATCTTGATGCACTGATTCTGCTAAATCAGCACGTGTTACGGTTTTTTTTGCCATTCATTCCTCCATCAAATTTTGCTTATTTAAACATTGAGCAATCAACAATACTCAACGGCATAAGCATATATTATATACACTCTAACTTGGATAGGTGCTTTTGGTCAATTGTCTTTATCAAACAAAGGGTTTTACCAGCGGATTAAAGAAGCGCCCCAAGTAAAGCCACCGCCCATTGCCTCAAGCATTACTAAATCACCTTGTTTTATACGTCCGTCTTTTGATGCAACGGCTAAAGCTAAAGGAACAGAAGCGGCGGAAGTATTGGCGTGAATATCTACTGTTACTACTACTTTTTGTGGTGCAATTTTTAGCTTTTTTCCTGCCCCGTCAATTATGCGTTTATTGGCCTGATGCGGCACAAACCAATCAAGATCATCACCATGAAAGCCAGTTTTTTCAAATACATCTTCTACCACATCAAAAATCATGCCCACAGCATGTTTAAAAACTTCCCTGCCCTGCATACGCAAGTGACCAATTGTGCCAGTGCTAGAAACGCCGCCATCGACATAAAGCTTTTTCCAATGCCTGCCATCGGTGCGCAAAGATGAAGCTAAAACGCCTCTATCACCATGTTCTGATACATCAGTGGCCTCAATAACCATTGCGCCAGCACCATCACCAAATAATACGCATGTTGTGCGATCATTCCAATCAATAATGCGAGAGAAAGTCTCAGCACCAATCACCAAAGCACGTTTTGCCATGCCAGTTTTTAAATAATTATCAGCCGTTGCTAAGGCAAATAAAAACCCAGAACACACGGCCTGCAAATCAAAAGCAAAACCTTGTGTAATTCCAAGCTTTTGCTGCACAAGCGAAGCAGTTGATGGAAATGTCATATCTGGAGTTGCGGTTGCCACAATGATTAAATCAATGTCATTAGTGCTTAATCCAGCGTTATTAAGCGCATCACGGGCTGCTTTTTCGGCTAGATCAGAGGTGAACTCATCTTCAGATGCAATATGTCGTTGGCGAATACCTGTGCGTTGCACAATCCATTCATCAGAAGTATCAACCCTTCTAGCCAGTTCTTCATTGGTTAGGATTTTTTTGGGCAGATATCCACCAACTCCAAGAACAACAGATTTTTTATTCACTATGAAATTTCCTTAGCTTTTTCGGTTTGATCAATTGAAGTAGGAAAACGCTCCATTCCTTCAGCAATTTTTTCTAATAACTCATCTTTGGCCATTTCATGCGCTAAGCAAAGCGCGCTTTTAAAACCAATTTCATCAGTGCCACCATGAGATTTAATAACAATTCCATTAAGACCCAAAAATATCCCGCCATTTCCTGCCCTTGGATCCATTTTTGCTTTAAATGCCTTTAGCGCCCTTGAGGCAATTAAAGCACCGAGCTTTGAAATTAAATCCGCCTTAAGTGCATTTTTTAAATATGTGCCGACCTGACGCGCTGTTCCTTCGGCAGTTTTTAGGGCAATATTTCCTGTAAAACCCTCTGTCACCACCACATCAACCGTGCCTTTACCAATATCATCGCCTTCAACAAAGCCATGATAGCTAAAACCTGCATTTTTTGCCTGTGCTAATATGCGTGAAGCTTCCTTTACCTGTTCAAGGCCTTTCATCTCTTCAACTCCAACATTAAGCAAGCCAACACTTGGTGATGTTTGATTGAATAATGCGCGTGCAAGTGCTGAGCCTAAAATAGTGAAATCAACTAATTGTTTGGCATCTCCGCCAACGGTTGCACCAACATCAAGCACCACTATATCTGCCCGCATTGACGGCCAAATCGCAGCAATTGCTGGGCGTGAAATTCCCTTTATTGGACGGAGGCAAAATGTTGCCATTGCCATTAAAGCACCCGTGTTCCCGCCAGAAACGGCTACATCTGCCTCACCATCTTTAACAGCTTGCAAAGTAGACCACATAGATGATGACCCCCTACCCTTACGCAAAGCGTTTGATGGTTTTTCGTCCATAGAAATAACTTTTTCGCAATGCTTAACTGTTGATATTGGCTTTAAAATTGCAAATTCGTCTAATAAGGGTTTTAAAATTTCTTCTTTTCCATGAAAAACAAACTCAATATTTTTACATTGTTTAAGGGCCAACACTGCCCCATGCAGAACAATGCGCGGGCCATTATCCCCGCCCATTGCATCTACTGAAATTCTAATGTTAGTTTTCATGTTTTTAAATACCCGACTGGCTAAAACTTTAAAGTCCAAATTCATCAATGCAATTTCATTTGCTAGAGCGACCTTGTTATACCCTTAACAAATATATCTCAATCTTTTTTAATCTTTGCCTGCATATCTTTTAAAATATCAAATGGAGAAGATTGTGGCTCATCTTGTAAAACGGGCATCTTCTCGCCTTTTAAGCGTGGGAATTGATCAATTTCTAGCGATAGAGTTTCTAAAACAAGCTCAGATAAATCTAACTCAGGCTCATCATAAAAATCTGGCAAATCATCATCGCCCTCCAAATCCACAAAGATTTCTGGACTTTTAGCGGCTTCATCTGAAGGCTTACCTAAAAGGAAAATTCTGCTTATTTTTTCACTAATCACTTGCTCTACTGGCTTAAAAGATATGACCGATTTTTGCACAAGCTTTGCAAAAAGATTCCCGCTGATGTGCAAACCACCCTTAATCTGCGTGACTAACAATTCTGCTTTTAAAGAGCTTAATTCATCAATTTTTAGCTGTTTTGCAACCGCTTTGCACTGCTCATCATTTAGATCAATTTTTAACCTTCGCCCTTTAGAGGGAAGATTATCAACACGCATGATTGCAGTAAAAGATGGATCTATAGTTTGATTTTCATTCATGAGTTTGGTTTTGAAAACTCCAATTTGCCGCTAAAAATATCTCTTAAACTTTGCTCTTTCAGCTGTTTATCAGTTTTCAAGACATAATTTGCTAATATTTTAGATTGAGCAAGGTTTTTTTCGTCATAAATATTGCGATTTAACAAATTTACCAGCGCATCTTTGTCATTTGCATCAATTGCAATTGTCAATTGCTCTAGCAAACCGTAAAAAAGTGATCCTAGCTTTTGAATTTTTTTAGGTATTACAACATCACTTATCCCTATTTCACGTAATGATTGATCCATATCTTTAAAAAACAGATCAAATAATGATTGAGGAAAATCCTTTTCCTCGATTTTAGCATCACGAAGGCGGATAAAAACAAGGCACATGTGCATTGATAAAATATCAAAACGCCCAGTTACACTGTCTTTTATTGAAAAATCTGTGAAAAATTCTTCCTGCCGAGATTGCGCCACAATAATATTATAGATGGCGTAAACCTCATCGCTTGGAGCGGATTTCTTTTTGAATGGCCATTTCATTTTTTGGCTGATCTCTTATTGTTTAGTTTTATTGCGATTGAGTGCTTGCCAGAACATGTGTTTGGCAGTTACATAATGCATTAAACAGATTATTTGCTAAATGCCTATAAAAAGAAATAATAGGGAAGTCAATTTTATGCCTGCTAAATTCAAAATGAATATAATTTTTAAGTTAGTCACAATTGCTACTCTTAGCATAACATTAGCTGGCTGCTCTGGCTTCACTACATCACGCACACAGGGATATTCTATTCCGACAAGCGCTATGGAGCAGATACGCCCTGGGCAGAGTGAAGACCTTGTTATTGCAGTGCTTGGCTCACCCCAAACTAAAAGCAACTTTGAAAAAGAAAGTGCCTTTTATTACGTTGAAACAAAAATTGAAGAAACAGCTTTTGGCCTCTCAACAGTTAAAAGCCGCACAGTTTTAGCTATTTATTTCGATAAAAGTCGTAGGGTAAAAGACAAAGCTGTTTATGGGCTTGAAGATGGTAAGCTAGTAACAATTGAAACTCGCCGCACGCCATCCTTTGGCGAAGATCGCACATTTATTGAATCATTGATTGCTTCGATTTAACGAAAATCTACAAAACTTAATTCTGCTATCACAAGTCGGCTCTGAATTGTGCTATGTTTAGGCTTAAGCGCAGGGATATTGGCGTTGGTCTATGGCCATGGCAATATGCAAAGACGAGATAATTTAACTACTCACCCTACGATCATACCAATCTCCAAAAGCAAGCAAAGCAAGAGTTGCGGTAATAACTGGAATAGCGAAAATATTGATTGCCTGCCAGCCTATGGTTTGTAGCAACACGCCTGAACCAATTGAAGCAACTGCCATTGTGCCGAATATCAATTGCTCATTTAGCGCCTGCACCCGCATTGCGTCTTGTGGTCGATATCCTTGAGAAAGTAATGCTGTTGAGCCGATGAAGCCGAAATTCCAACCTATTCCAAGTAAAATCATAGCGAAGTTAAAGTGAGATATGCTAATTCCATTTAGGGCGATTAGCACCGAGCCAAGAATTAGCGCTAGTCCAACTCCCGTCATAGCGCGCGCACCAATTTTTGCAATTATAAAGGCAGTAAAAAAGCTGGGGGCAAACATTGAAATAATATGCCATTGGACAGCCGTAGTTGCGGCATCCTTTGAATGCCCACATACAACAACCATCGCCAAAGGCGCGGCAACCATGATAAAGGTCATTAAACTATAAGTGACTATTCCTGAGATCATTGGAATAAAAATATCTGGAGAGCGCAGAACCTTTAGGAAAGGCGTTTTGCTTGTTTTTTCATGCTCTTCATGCGGCTTTGCTAATTTGGTTTGGCTTAAAATAACAATACCTAACAAAGCAATTCCAGATAGCGCCAAAAAAGAACCTGCATATTCAGCACCAACAAATAGCTCTCTTCCCCACCGTGCTAAAGCAGGCCCTACAAAACCAGCAATTACACCGCCTGCTAGCACCCAAGATATAGCGCTGCCTTTTTTTTCTTCTGGCACACTATCAGCCGCTGCAAAACGATATTGCTGACCAAAGGCAGCAGATGCTCCACCAAAGGCCAAAGCTATACAAAATATTATAAAGGAGGATAGAAAAATTCCTGTAGCCGCGATTAGACCTGCAAAAATTGATAAGCTAGTGCCCAGCATGAAGGCGTTTTTTCGCCCTAATTTGTGAATTAAAAAAGTAGCTGGAGCTGCAGTAATAGCCGTACCAACCACCATTGATGTGATAGGAACAGTTGCCAAAGATGGATCTGGCGCAAGTGAAATTCCAACTAAAGCGCCAACTGACATCATCAGCGCTGTTTGTGATCCAACTACTGCTTGAGAAGCTGAAAGAAGAGCAATGTTTTTATTTGTGCTGGGCTTATTCATTTTATTACTCTTATTTGATAGCAGTTATTTGCTTGGCAGCACCTCTGCCTTAGAGATAGTTTTTGCAATTTTATCCAGCACTGCATTTACTAAGCCAACTTCATCACCTTCAAAAAATGACTTTGCTAAATCGATATATTCACTAAGCACAACTTTTGCAGGAATATCTTTTCTCACAGATAATTCAAACGCCCCTGCCCTAAGAATAGCCCTTAAAGTTGCATCAATGCGTGACACTGGCCAATCATCGCTAAGACTATCATTTATCAATGGATCAATACTCAACTGAGATTTAATTACGCCTTTAACAATTTGGGTAAAAAAATCATGGTCAGCAGATAAATATTGTTCATCGTCAACTTCTTTGCCAAGACGGAATGCAGAGAATTCTACCAATATTTCCTCAAGGCTAGTATCAGCAATATCCATTTGGTAAAGAGCCTGAACAGCCCCAAGTCTAGCAGTAGTGCGCTTGTTGGTTTTTTGATCAATATTCATATTTTCATTTTGCATCAAAAAATCCACTAGCTTTTATCATTTGAAATATCGTCTTCACTTAAAATCTTAAGAAATTCACTAAAATCATTGGCAGCAGAGAAGTTTTTGTAAACTGAGGCAAAGCGAACAAACGCAACGTCATCAAGATTCTTCAACCCTTCCATCACTGATTCACCAATTTGGTCTGAAGTGATTTCAATGTCTCCACAACTTTCTAATTGGCGCACCACCCCAGAAATCATACGCTCAACTCGCTCCATATCAACAGTGCGTTTTCTAAGTGCGGTTGCAACAGATTTGCTCAATTTTTCACGATCAAATGGAACTTTACGACCCGATTTTTTAACCACAACAAGGTCACGCAATTGCACTCGCTCAAATGTAGTAAAGCGCCCCCCGCAACCATTACAAACCCGCCTGCGGCGGATAGAGGCTGAGTCTTCTGTTGGGCGAGAATCTTTAACCTGAGTATTATCAATTCCGCAATAAGGGCATCTCATATAATTCTATTCTTTCAATTATCGTTTTACTATCACCGTAATATATAAATAACTCAACCTTTTTGATGGTCGTGTTTTCGAACCACAAAACCGCTATACACTTTTGTTGAAAACACTCTAAAAGGGCATCTCATATAATTCTATTCTTTCAATTATCGTTTTACTATCACCGTAATATATAAATAACTCAACCTTTTTGATGGTCGTGTTTTCGAACCACAAAACCGCTATACACTTTTGTTGAAAACACTCTAAAAGGGCATCTCATATAATTCTATTCTTTCAAGAGTAAATAGGAAACGCATCTGTTAGGTTTATTACTTTTTCACGCACTGCATTTTCTACTTCGTTATTATTTTCTTCGCCGTTTTTTGCCAAACCATCAATCACCTCAACAATCAATTCACCAACGAGCTTAAATTCTGCTTCACCAAAACCACGAGTTGTAGCAGCAGGTGTTCCAACTCTAATTCCAGAGGTAACAAAAGGTTTTTGTGGATCATCAGGAACAGCATTTTTGTTACAAGTGATAAAGGCACGACCAAGCGCGTGCTCAGCCGCCTTGCCTGTTACATTTTTAGGTCGTAAATCTACCAGCATCAGGTGATTATCTGTGCCGCCCGTTACAATATCAGCGCCACCCGCAACCAAAGTTTTTGCTAACATTCTTGCATTTGTAATTGTTTGTTTTGCGTAAGTTGCAAATTCAGGCGTTAAGGCCTCTTTAAACGCCACTGCTTTTGCTGCAATAACATGCATAAGAGGACCACCTTGAATCCCAGGGAAAATTGCTGAATTGACTTTTTTAGCAATCGCCTCGTCATTGGTGAGAATCATACCACCACGAGGGCCGCGCATAGTTTTGTGGGTGGTCGTGGTTACAACATGCGCATGAGGAACGGGATTAGGATAGGCTCCACCTGCAATAAGGCCGGCAACATGCGCCATATCAACCATTAAATAAGCACCAACTTCGTCAGCAACTTTGCGAAAAGCCGCCCAGTCTAGCACTCTTGAATAAGCAGAAAAACCTGCAATGATTAGTTGCGGTTTATGCTCAAGCGCAAGGGCGCGAAATTCTTCCATATCAACCAGCGCATCTGATTTTTTAACGCCATATTGAATTGCATTAAACCATTTGCCTGACTGATTAGGCCTTGCTCCATGAGTGAGATGTCCACCTGCATCTAAAGACATGCCAAGAATTGTATCACCTGGTTTAATTAGAGCCTGAAAAACACCCTGATTAGCTTGAGATCCAGAATTTGGCTGAACATTGACAAATTCACTGCCAAAAAGCTGTTTTGCACGCTCAATAGCAAGATTTTCAACAATATCAACATGCTGACAGCCACCATAATAGCGCCTTCCGGGATAACCTTCTGCATATTTATTAGTAAGCACAGACCCCTGCGCTTCAAGAACTGCCTTTGATACAATATTTTCAGAAGCGATAAGCTCAATCTCATTTTGCTGACGTTTTAGCTCTTTTTTAATAGCATTAGCGACATCAACATCGCTATCATTTAGTGTATTGTCAAAAAAGCCAGGAAAAATTGTTGCGCTCATAAATAATCTCACACTTTAGAAGTAAAAAGGAATCTTTTTCCGCTTAACACAAGTGCAACTCGTTGCCAACAAAATATGATGGTGGTGGTAAAGGTCATTGACAGATACTGTCTTTTTTTTACAAAATTTAACAAGATAAAGCTTTTTTAAAAACTAGCTTCTTATCCGCATGGAGAAAACACATGATTGCTGTTATTTTTGAAGTAGAAATCGCCAATGGGCAACAACAAGCATATCTTGATATAGCTGCTGAACTGCTTCCATTTTTAGAGAAGATAGATGGTTTTATTTCAGTTGAGAGGTTTCAAAGCCTGAGTAATTCAGGCAAAATTCTATCTTTGTCATTCTTTCAAAACGAGGATAGTTTGAAGGAATGGCGGCAACTTCAAAAACATAGAGAAGCTCAATACAAAGGCAGAAACATAATATTCAAAAACTATAGGTTAAGAATTGCTGGCGTGATTAGAAATTATGGCATGCTTGATCGAGAACAAGCACCAGCAGATTCAAATGAAATACACTGCTCAAGCAGTAATTCCTAAATTAGGGTTTTTACTAAATTGCATATCTTAATATAATCACCCCTTCTTCAATTGCTCCATTCTGCGGTTTAGTTTTGCGAATGCTAGTTTTTCTATTTGGGCGCGTGGGGTGTTTACTGGGGTTATGAATATGACTTCAGTGCCGGTTTTTGCATCAATTGCAGCCACCCGCATTTGATTACCCACTTGGGTATATTCTAAATAAATTTCATTTTGTGACGGAGTTGACTTCATCGCCATTTAATTACCTAATTATCTTCAAAAACCACTTTACCCATTTTATCAAACTCATAAACATCATCGCGGAAACTAACCGTACCCTGTTTATTTGCCCAAGCAGTAATATAGGTCATGTGGATTGGTGGTGGTGATTTAACTGACACATCAACCCTCTCGCCAGAATTAAACATGGTATTAACCGCATCTACGTCCCAACCCTCGTTATTTTGCAAAACCCACGCAACCATTTGATCCACATCTTCAACCCGAACGCAACCAGAAGAGTTAAAGCGGCGATTTTGCCCAAATAAGCTTTTTCCTGGTGTGTCATGTAGATAAACTGAATGCTTGTTGGCAAAATTCATTCTCACTCGTCCTAATGAATTTTCAGCGCCTGGCTCTTGCCTAAAGGCATATTGAACCGCCTCATCTGTTGTCCAATCGATAGTTTTGGGATCAATAATATTTCTTTGATTGTCATAAATAATAATTCTAAATTTAGTTAGATATTCAGGGTCTTCTTGCATGTATTTGGTCAGATCTTTGCGAATAATCGATTTTGGAACATGCCAATAAGGGTTAAAGTTAATCTGGTGGATTTTCGATTTTAAAATTGGTGTCTGCCTGTCAGCCCTACCTACTACTGCAGTATGACGGCGAGTAATTTTAGAAAAATCTACCGCCTCGATAGAAGCAGCTGGAATATTTACTACCACATAACGATCAGACAAAGAGCCTGCAATTTTCTCAACCCTTAATGAATTAAGACGCAATTGAGCTAATCTATCTTTTGCAGGAACATTTAGCGCATAAAATGTTTCGGCATCAACTTTACCATTAACGTTTAAACCATGACGAGCTTGAAAAAAACGTAAACCTGCATCTAGCTCCCCATCAAATATATCACTATTGCTCTTTTTAGGGTTTATTATATCACCACTATCAATCAAACGACTGCGAAGCGAATTGACACCCCTACTATCTGCACCAAGCCTAAGCGTATATACATTCCTAGAAAGCTGCTTCCAGCCTCCTTTAGCTACAAATTGCTCATATTGCAAAACCGCCAATTGTAAATTATTAGCAGTATTAATTGAAAGAATTGGCTCATCTGAATTGATTGCATCAAGCGCAGCTAATGTATTGCTCTCTTTATTTACATTTCTTAATACCCTAGTGCGAGCAAATGCATCATTATTGCCATAAGCAATTGTTGGCAGCATTATTGAAGCCGCTGACATGCTCAATCCTTTAAGAACCTGTCTTCTTGATAGATGGATTGGTGATTTTAATGACATTTCTTAATTCCGATAATCAGACCATTTTGCTTTGCACGCTCTTTAACACTGTAAAAGGTTTAATTACAACGCTACTCACGAATTTTTGAGTAAAGAAACAAGACTTCTTAACATGCCGTATTACGAATAATTACGGCGCAATTAAGAAATAAAGTTTTAAACTTGGATTTAAATTCCGTATTAACTACACATAGGCATGAGGGTATAAAAACGCCAGCCTTTTGGACTGACGTTTTATTTTGGAATATTTGATAGATTTTATAGCTTGTAAAGTATCTGATCTACCCAGAACCGCTCTAGACGAGCCAATGAATCGTTTAAGCCAACAAGCTCACTATCGCCAAGGCCTCCAATTTTTTCTAGCGAACCAAGGTGACGATCATAAAGTTCGTCAATCACTTCTGCTACCTCTTCACCCTTTGGGGTAAGTCTGATACGTACTGAGCGGCGATCTGCTTTTGATTTTTCTTGAAAAATATAATTAGTATCAACTAATTTCTTTAGATTATAAGAAACGTTTGAGCCAAGATAATATCCACGTGAGCGCAACTCCCCAGCGGTTAGTTCTTGATCGCCAATATTAAACATAAGCATTGCTTGGGTTGAGTTAATATCGTCCCAGCCCATGCGGTCAAACTCATCTTTAATTAGATCAAGTAAACGATGGTGCAATCGCTCAACTCTTGTTACCGCCTCTAAATAACGCGGCTTTAGATTATTTGGCTTTTCTGTATCTACTGCCTGCGCAGTATTTGCTTTAAAATTCATTTTTCTGCCTCACTCCTGTTAACTTCGCACGATCTTCGCCGTGTCTATGAGGGCAATCTACATAATAGCTAATAACATCAGATTAAATAATAAGATTAAAACTATCTTACTGAAAAGATTCAATATTTTTGCTTTATAAAGTCTTACACCAGATAAGGTTTTGATAACCTAAATTAATGATGAACAGATTTTCGCCAAGCTAAATAGATAATTGCAAAATATACAATCAACCCCAGAACCAAAACAATCCTAATACTTATGCCAACTGTTGAAATATAAAACTGAAGTGGAGAAAGAAAAAAAAGCGCGAACTCAACTATGATAATTATTAATGTTAAAGGCGCTCCCCACTTAGCTTTTATCCACATACCAACAGAAGCCAAAAGGCGAAAAACTAAAAAAGACAGACTTAGAAAAAACCCCCAGACACCTATTTCATTAAGCAAGCTTATTTCATCACTTGGTTGGGTTAGAAAATGCGCCCCCTCGCGAATCCCAAGTATCAAGCAAATAATAGCTAATATGCGCAATAGATATTTATTTGCAAAAACATGTGCAATCATTAGGGCTACTCCTGATAATATGTATTTTTCTTACTAAGACATCAATTTCGCTACAAGACGAAAATTATTTTTATATTTCTCTTTGCTTGCGAAATCAAATTAGTTGTTTCATAAGTTTATTTTATTCTTTCAAATAAAATATTTGGATTTGCAACATGGTAATTGCTCGAATAGTTTGGCTTGTCGTTGGAATTATTTGTGTTGGCCTTGCTTTTATTGGCGCATTATTGCCAATAATGCCAACTACAGTATTTTTGCTAATGGCTGCTTATGCTTTTGCTCGCTCTTCACCAACCCTGCATGCATGGTTACTTAGTCATAAGAATTTTGGCCCACTTGTTAAAAATTGGCAAGATAGTGGCTCAATTGCTAAAAGCACCAAGATAATAGCTGTTAGTGTTATGTTCGGCACACTTATAATATCTTGGCTAATTGGATTTTCTACTTTGGTTATTATTATTCAAGGCATTACCTTAGGAATTGTGGCATTATTCATTTTAACTCGGCCTTTGCCTATAGAGAAATAAACAACTAATGCCCATAGTTATTTCACATCCTATTTAAGTCTAATATGAGTATCACTTGAAAGTTTGGTAATAATTACAATCTATATATCATCTGCTTATTTAGAGAGAAATATAAAAGCTATGAATAATGATTTACCTGACCCAAGAAGCTCACCGCAATTATTTGAGAATATTTTATTACGAAGAAGTATGGCCTTCATCATTGATTCAATAATTATTTTTGTGATTATTTTCTTGATCACATTAGCTTTATTCATTGCAGGGCTTTTAACCTTTGGTCTTACTTGGCTTACTATCCCAATTCTACTTCCATTTACTGTTTTGGCATATTATGCAAGCACACTTGGATCTGTTGAACGAGCAACAATTGGCATGAGAATTTTTGATATTGTGCTTGTGCCAACAAAGGGAAGGCCGCTTGATGGATGGAGAATTCTTATTCACCCAATAGTATTTTGGCTAACAATTTGGGCATTTGCCCCACTATTGCTAATTGGTTTATTCACCAGCCGCCGTCAGCTTATTCATGACTATCTAACCTCAACTATGGTGGTTAGAAAATCACCTATGGAAATAAGAAGTTAAATAGAAAACACCTAACCAAGTAAATTTATCATGTGATATTTTGTATAAAATATAAAAATAACTTGGCTGAATAGCTTCAAACCAGCATTATACTGGCATGTTAGACTTTTTTGCAGATCAAAATAACTTTGTAATGTGGCTCACCTTTTTGGTAATTGCTGGGGCTATGTTATTTTATGTAACGGAGTGGGCTAGTATTGAAGTCACTTCGCTTGGCACTCTTGTTGCGCTAATGCTGATTGCTACAATATTGCCAGCAGGGGGATTTGACGCAGAATCATTATTATCTGGGTTTTCTAACCCTGCACTATTTACTATTCTAGCATTGCTTGTTGTTGGGCAGGGTTTAATTCAAACTGAGGCATTGGCTGACCTTACAAATTGGCTAACCAACCTTTGGCCAAAGCACCCGATGAGGGTTGTCATTTTATCACTTGTCATTGCTGGTGCCGCTTCTGCCATTGTTAATAACACGCCCGTTGTTATTGTATTTATTCCTGTGCTGGTTTCTATTCTTGCAAAGCGCAATATGCCTGCTTCAAAATTTATGATGCCATTAAGCTTTATGACAATTCTGGGTGGCATGACAACCGTGCTTGGCTCATCAACAAATCTTTTAGCAGCTGGGGTGGCACGTCAATACGGAATTGAAAGCGTTACTTTTTTCTCTTTTGCTATTCCTGGTTTAATTATGGCACTAATTGGTTGGCTGTATGTGTTATTCATTGCCCCCCGTATTATACCAAATAATGAAGCCGAAAATATTGGTGCACAAAGCCGCAACACTCAATTTATCAGCGAAATTCACCTCACTTATGGACACCCACTGATTGGTGAAAAAACCATTGCTGGTATGTTTCCTAATTTAACAACAATGACCATAAGAGCCGTGCAACGGGGCAAGCAAACATTTTTACCTCCTTTTGATGACATAACTCTAAAAACTGGAGACACGCTTATTATTGCAGCAACCCGTGACGCTCTTACAAAAGCTTTGCGAGATTGGAAGGCTTTTGAAGATACTGCTTCAATTAACGCCAATTCAACAGAATCAGAATCAGGAGTTGTTTTATGTGAGGCTATGGTGCCTCCTAGCTCTCGCCTTGTGGGTTATGGGGTAGATCAAGCAGGCTTTATGGCTCAACATGATCTTCTTATTTTGGGAATGGAGCGTCGCTCTCGCATGCCGCGCCAAAGAATGAGCGAGATACGTCTTGAGGCGGGGGACGTTTTGTTAATTGCTGGTCAGCCGCGCTCTTTTGAAAATATCCGCGGATTACAAGATTTAATAGTTATTGAATGGAGCGCAGCTGAGGTAAAACCGCGTGGTCATGCACTAAGGTCACTAATTATTTTCTTTGCAACAGTGGCAGCAATTGCCACAGGTTTAATGCCTACTGTTGTGCCAGCTATTATTGGAGCATTTATTATGGTTGCTTCTGGTTGTTTAAATGTGCGCCAAGCAGCTCGCTCGCTCGATCGGAAAATTATCCTATTAGTTGGGTCATCTTTAGCAATGGCAACTGCAATGCAATATACTGGGGGGGCTCAATTTATTGCCAATGGGGCAATAGATGCCCTTGGCACTAGCTCTCCTGCAATTGTTATGAGCGGATTGTTTATTTTAGTCGCCGCGTTCACCAACTTTCTTTCAAATAATGCCACTGCCGTGCTATTTACCCCAATTGCTATTGCTGCTGCAAACTCACTTGGAGTTGACCCATTACCGCTTATTGTGTCGGTTATTCTTGGAGCAAATGCGTCTTTTGCTTCTCCAGTTGGCTATCAGACGAACCTGTTAGTAATGAGTGCTGGGCATTATAAATTTAGAGATTTTTTTATTGTTGGTATGCCGCTGATTCTTTTGATGTGGTTGGTTTTCTCTATTGTTGCACCTTGGTATTATGGTGTTTAATATTAGCAAATTATGAGCGAACAATCACAACAAAATAGTCAGTTTTATTTTTCGAATGAAAACCCCTGCCCTTATTTACCTAATAAGCAGGAGCGCAAAATATTCACACACTTAAGCGGTCATAAATCTCAAATACACATGCAATTATTAAGCGAAAATGGCTTTAGGCGTTCGCAAAATATTATCTATCGCCCGCATTGCAAAGACTGTTTAAAATGTAAATCTATTAGGGTGAAGGTTAAAGATTTTAAAGCCAGTAAATCTCAAAAAATTATCATTAGAAAAAATGCTGATATTATAGCCACACAAATGCAAGCCCAAGTTGGACAAGAACATTTTAAACTATTCAAAAAATACCTTTTAACTCGCCATGATGATGGTGGAATGACAGATATGGATTTTGATGACTTTAAAGATATGGTTGAGGATACACCCGTTAACTCCGACATTATTGAATATCGTTTGACTAGCAATAATAAGAAAAAAGGGCAGCTAATTGGTGTGGCCTTGATTGATATTATGTTTGATGGCTTTTCAATGGTATATAGTTTTTTTGACCCTGATTTTGCTAAGCGCAGTCTTGGTGTGTTTATGATTGTAGAAAATATTCTAAGGGCAAAAGAGAATAGGCAAGACCATGTCTATTTGGGATATTGGGTGAATGGCTCTAAAAAAATGTCTTATAAAGCAAATTTTAAGCCACTTGAATTTTACAAGCAAGATGAGGGCTGGCTAGAGCTAGGGCAAAATTAAGCATGAAAATTTGATTCAAATAATATAGATAAGCCATTGGATTGTCACAATTTCATTATGATAGATGAATATTGACTTTAAGACCTTAGGAAAATGACTATTAAATGTCCAAACTTTTTGCAAATATATTTATGATTTTTGTAATTGGCTATACGTTAGGCATATCGCTTATTGCTATATTAGCAGTTTTTGGTTTTATTCACCCCAGCCTTGACTTTTTTAATAATTTGCAACCATTCATTTTTATAGGAACTGCATTTAGTTTGATATGTTGCGCCCTGTTAATTTCTAACAAATTCTGGCGCAAAACTGGGCTGGCAATTGCAAGCTTAGGATTTCTAAGTTCTGCTTTTATTGTCTTACCGGATGTTTTTGCAAGGTTTACACAAGAGCTAGTAGCGATGCCAGATGCTGATAGTAAAACCTATAAAATAATTACTTATAATATATTTGCCAAAAATTTTGATGCCGCTCGAGTTGCCAAAGAAATAGAAAGCGAGCAGCCAGATTTTATCGCCCTTCAGGAATATTTTTGGACACAAAGAAATATATTTCACCCCTTGCTCAAAGAGCAATATCCGTTTTTTGAGATATGCAAAGGCGGCAAGCGCAACAATATCGCAATTTATTCCAAGATAGAATTTTCGTTAGATAAAGCCAGCTCTTGCTCTGTTGGAGATGATCATAGAATTTCTCGCCTTATTGCTAATTTCAAGATGAAAAATAGCAAGTCCTTTTCTATTGTGACCACTCATCTTGATTGGCCAATTCAGGTGAGTAAACTTGATAATGGGCAGGATTTGTTAGAAGGGATTGGCCTGATGCTTGAACGCAAAAAAGAACAGTTTGCTGACCTTAGCCAAGTGATAAAAAACACTTCAAATCCCTTATTATTAGCCGGCGATCTTAATTCTACATCATGGTCTTACTCTCTTAGGAATTTTGCTAAATCCAGCAATATATCTCTTAATACGCGCGCCATGCCAACCTTTCCAAATAGATTTTATATTGCTGGAAGATGGCGAGATGTTTTTCCACTTATATCCCTTGATCATGTGTTAACTAGCCCCAAAATAACCTTGCATAAAATATATAAAGGCGATCCAGCAGGAAGCGATCATAATCCAATCATTGCTGTTTTTTCTGTTAGCAATGATGAGTAAGACAAACATTAAACTAACCAGCCTTACTTACATGCTTCTTTGCCAAACGCCTAATATCTGCATTATGATGCGCCCTACTGTTGTATCAAACACACCCTACACCTGCATATATTTGCCGTAACGTAACGTTCGGTTCGGCAAATCTAGGTGTTTTAGCACTCTTTTGAAGGTTTAGTTGTGGCATGCAAAGTGTGTTAGTCGAGCAATTGGGAGATTGATTAAATCTTGCAATCCAATCTATTCCCCTACCCCTTAAACTTATTATTTTTAGGGAAACCCGGTGGTGGTTGGCGACCAGCTTGCGCTCGATCACCTACCCATTCTCGCAATTCCTGCATTGAGCGCACATAGGTTCGACCAGAGCTATCGCTCCATGTTAGGCCTGCTTCTTTAGAGAAGGTTTTAATATCACTAACTCCGCCACCTTTATATTTTTGCAAGCGAATACCTTTGCCTCTACCCATTTGAGGTAATTGGTCAATTGCAAAAATAAGTAATTTTCTATTCTCTCCGATGATAGCAACACTATCGCCTTTTACAGGCACGCATAATTTTGCCTCTGCTGCTCCAGTTACATTTATTACCTGTTTACCTTTGCGGGTATTGGCAATCATTGCGCTTTCTTCAACAATAAAGCCATTGCCTAAAGTTGAGGCTATTAAGCGCTTGGCGTTAGGTTTGTGAATAAAAATATCAACTATGTCATGACCATCTTCAATGTCTATCAAGATGCGAATTGGCTCACCATGGCCGCGACCCCCTGGTAATTTATCGGCAGCAAGCGTATAAATTTTACCGCCAGTGGTTAGCAATAATAATTTGTCTGTTGTTTCGCATTTTATCGCTAATTTAAGAGTATCATCTGCTTTAAAGCTTTGCACACTTGCATCAATATTATGCCCTTTTAACGCCCGTATCCAACCCTTTTCAGATAGAATGATTGTTATTGGCTCTTTCTCAATCATTGCCGTTTCAAGGTCAATTGTTCCTGCTTTTGGTGCGTTTTCAAAACTGGTTCGTCTTGGACCAAGCGGATTTTTATCGCCATAAGCCTGCTTAATTTCATTCACCTGAGTAGTAATTACACCCCATTGTTTTTTACTTGAAGCAAGAAGCGATTGAATTTGAGTTTTTTCTATATTAAGCGCATCATTTTCTTTACGAATTTCAAATTCTTCTAACTTTCTTAAAGAGCGAAGTCGCATGTTGAGTATTGCCTCGGCCTGCACTTCACTTATATCAAATCGCTTTATTAGCACAGGTTTTGGGTGATCCTCATTTCTAATGATAGCAATCACTTCATCAATATTTAAAAAGGCAACCAAATAGCCACCCAAAATTTCTATCCGATGGGTAATCTGCTCAAGGCGGAATTGTGAACGGCGAACCAGCACCACTTTTCTATGCTCAAGCCAAGCACCAAGCGCTTGGCTTAGGCTCATGACTTTTGGCACTTTACCTTTATCAAGCACGTTTAGATTAAGCGAAATACGACTTTCTAAATCGGTTAGTTTAAATAGAGTTTCCATCAAAATGATAGGATCGATTGTGCGGTTTTTTGGCTCAAGCACAAGTCGCACATCTTCTGCGCTTTCATCACGCACGTCTTTTAATAGCATTAGTTTTTTGCCCAATATCAAATCAGCAATTTTTTCAATCAAACGTGACTTTTGCACTCCATAGGGAATTTCAGTTACTACAATTTGATAACCACCGCGGCCTAAATCTTCACTAAACCAGCGCGAGCGCACACGAAAACCACCGCGCCCTGTTTCATAAGCATTTTCAATTGATGATTTATCTTCAATAATAATTCCGCCAGTTGGAAAATCAGGGCCAGGAATAAATTTCATTATTTCAGATGTATTTGCATCTGGGTGGTTG
>JALSJY010000106.1 GCA_026989045.1 Hyphomicrobiales bacterium
AATTTAACTTAGTTCAAACAATTTTCTGCCCATAAGTTTGCACCAATTCCCTTAGGCTTTTAATGATATATAGTGCAGTTTGATCGCTCATTAAATAACTAAAATTAAGCCGTATCCAGCCCGGTTTCACATCATCATTTCCTGCTAAAATCTGACAGCGCAACTCAGCGGAATTCTTCTCATCTACGTCTAAAAGCCTGTGTCCATATGGCCCCGCACAGGCACAGCCGCCTCTAGCTTGAATCCCATATATTTCGCTTAAATCTCTTGTAAACTGCCCACTATTCACAACATTCCCAACTGCATCTTTTACCAGCATCGAATAAATCGGCAAGCGATGATTTTGCCCAGTTCCAAATATTGTCAAATTATCCAGCCCAGCTAGCCCAGCCATTGCCATTTTATTCAACTCTTTCTCACGCTCATCTATCAAATCCTGCCCTATTACATCTTTAACGATAAAAGCCAGTGCAGCACGAATATCTCCAACAAGATTTGGCGTTCCTGCCTCTTCACGTGCCACTACGTCCTCCAGATAATCATGCCCCCATGGCGACACAAAACGCACTGTCCCACCGCCTGGTTGAGTAGGGGTGTTACGTTTTACTACCGAGTGGCGCAATATCATCACGCCCGAGCCGCCAGGTCCACCAGGAAATTTATGAGTAGAGGCAACCACAACGTCTTTTTCAACATCGCTGCCTGTTGCCATATCAATTGAAAGATATGGCGCTCCTCCTGCATAATCCCATACACTAACCCCACCATGTGCTTTAATCAATCGAGTTACCGCATTAACATCTGTCAATATGCCAGTCACGTTGGAGGCAGCTGAAAAACTGCCAATCAGCAAGTCAGATTCCGCATGGGCTAGTAAAGTTTCTTTAAGTTCAACCAAATCTGGCCCGCCATTTTCTCCTTCAGCTATTTCAATTACTTTTGCTTTACTTTCTCGCCAAGGCAATAGATTAGAATGATGCTCATAAGGGCCAAGCAACACTACTGGATTTTGAGCCTCCTCGACCCCTAGCAGCCCAACTAGCTTATTAAGACCAGCAGTAGCTCCAGCGCCTGTAAAAATCACCGCACAACCATCAGCTTTAGTTAATTTGGCAATTTCACTACGTGCCTCTTCACGAAGCTGATTAACATAAGCACCGCAATAAGAATTCTGAGTATGAGGGTTGGCATAAAACGGTAATAGCTTCTCAAGGATAAAATTTTCAACTTGGCGTAACGCACGCCCAGAGGCAACATAATCTGCATATACAAGTGGCACCTCTCCCTTAGAGCCAGCTATTTTTAGTCCCTCACCAATCAAACCCTTGCTCATCGTTTGGATAGGGTTATCGCTATATAAACTGTTGCGAAACTCTTCAAGCATTGCTTTCTCCTCTATTTTGATAATATTGACACATATTTGATGAGAAAAATCACTTAATACCATTGCAATTTATCATTTACTTGTGTCATATGACCCAATGAAAGCTAAATTAACCGATCATATTGACCACCATATACTAACAGCACTGCAAGCAGATGCTTCGCTTTCCCAACGGGAACTAGCCGAAAAGGTCGGGCTATCGCAAAATGCTTGCTGGCGGCGACTTAAATCCTTGCGCCAAACAGGAATTATCAAGGGCTCCAGCGCAAAGCTAGATCGTGAAAAATTAGGTCTTGGCTTGGTGGTATTCGTAATGATACGCACAAGACATCACTCAGAAAATTGGCTAAATATATTTAGACGTCATGTTTCCAACATACCAGAGGTGGTTGATTTTTTCCGTATTGGTGGTGATTATGATTATATGCTAAAGGTGGTAACCCATGATATGGCAAGCTATGACGCTATTTATCAAAGGCTAATCGAAAAAGTTGAGCTAGATTCCGTGACCTCATATTTTGCTATGGAGGCAATAGAAGAGCAGCGCCCTATTCCTCTTTAGTTATAGTTGCTATAATGAACTGCCTCCATCGCATGGCTTTGCAACGCCTTTGCATCTTGTGCCCCACCTTACCAAAATAATATACTAATAGCCTAACATACTTTAATCACACTTAGCCCGCCGTAACGTAACGTTCGGTTCGGCAAAATTGTGTGCATGATCGTGGGGTATGGTGAAGTGATTGTGTGGTGTGGTTCAGGGCGCTTTGGCTTGGGGTAAGGTAATGTGGCGTAGTGGTCAATGGTATGACAGAGAAATGGCATGGTGCGCAGGATGATCTGCCAGTATTTACTCAGTGCCATTTTACTAGTGCATCAATTCCCCTCCGCCGTCTTTCCTGCGAAAGCAGGAATCCAGCAGCTCGTTGTCTAACGAGCGCAAGAATCTATTCAGCTCGCAAAGGCCTTAATGCGTCAAAGACTTGACGCTACTGGATTGCGCATCAAGTGCGCAATGACTCGGAAGGTTTATTTCTGGCAAAATAGCAAGTGGGCAACGGAGAAATTCATTACACACGCTACTACTTACGGCGTTCTCCTGTTAAACCAAGGATTTTTGCTATTTGTTCTGGCGGAAGGTTGTCAGAAATAAATCCCCACAAAACAGCATCAATACTTTTAAAGATTTTTACTGATACTCGCCCTTGTAATTGAGCCAAATATGCCAACGCCCAACTTTCTACTAGTGCGGCAGCGTTCCAAGCGGGATCAGCATTGGAGTTCGCTCCTCGTTTGAGAGCCATATGCCGGTCTTCCGTGGCTTGCCGTGCAACCGATTGCAAGGCTTCGGATACTGCAACCCTTCCTTGCCCTTTTAAATTATCTATGAAAGACATCATTTCAAGGACATTACAGGCAATTGATATTTGAACATCATACGGCATTTTTTTTGCCGCCCCGATTGTGCGAATTGCTTCGCGCCTCATCATTCCTCCTACAAACCAACCTAACATAGTTTTGCCCCTTTTATCTGACTGCGCTAAATTTATTTCCTTAAGTTAAACAAGGTATATCGCTCTGCTTGGGATGATTAATATTGCACCTGCATTAACGGCTCTAATCTTTGTTACCGTAATTCCAAATTACGGTGCAAATCACCCTAACAGTT
>JALSJY010000107.1 GCA_026989045.1 Hyphomicrobiales bacterium
CGAAGCTGGTGCAATGGCGCTGTTTGGTGAGAAATATGACGATGAGGTGCGTGTAGTTTCTATGGGCACGGCACTTAAGGGCGAAAAGGCAGGCAAGGCATATTCAATGGAATTATGTGGCGGCACGCATGTAAAAAGAACTGGCGATATTGGCTTGGTTAAAATTGTGCAGGAAAGCTCAGTTGCATCTGGGGTCAGAAGGCTGGAAGCATTAACTGGCCTAAAAGCACTTGCTTATTTAAATCAGCAAGAGGCAAATTTACGAGATATTGCAAATTCGCTAAAAGTTGCTCCAAATGATGCCCTTGTTCGTGTCGGCGTTTTACTTGATGAGCGCAAAAAACTTGAGCGTGAATTATCTGAAAGCAAGAAAAAGTTAGCTATGGGTGGCTCAGGCGAGGGTAGCGACTCTAAAGTGCAAATTATTAACTCAATAAAATATCAAGGACAAACGGTAACTGGCATATCTCCACGTGACCTCAAAGGGTTAGTTGATGAAGCTAAAAAATCCTTAGGATCTGGCATAGTGGCAATTGCTGCAACGAGCGAAGATGGCAAGGGTGCTATTGTGGTTGGTGTAACAAATGACTTGGCTGAGAAATTTAGCGCAGTAGATTTAGTGCGAATTGGCTCTCAAGCAATGGGCGGGAAGGGCGGCGGTGGTCGCCCAGATATGGCGCAAGCTGGCGGCCCCGATGGTGCAAAAGCACAACAGGCGATAGAGGCGATTGCTAATTCATTGCTGAGTGAATGATTCTAGTTTTGATTGCAAACCTATGAAATTTCTATTTAATATTAATAATATTAGTGAAGCATTTTAATAAAAAGGCGGAGCATTAAATGCACCGCCTTAAAAAATATATCCCAAATGGACTATGCCATAGCTTTTTGCAAGTTCTCATCAATTGCATCTAAAAAGCCTATAGTTGAAAGCCATTCTTGCTCTGGTCCAACTAGCAATGCGAGATCTTTAGTCATCTGCCCACCTTGAATTGTGTCAATAACAGTTTTTTCAAGCGTTGCGGCAAAATTTGCTAATTCTTTATTGTCATCAAGTTTTGCACGATGGGCTAAACCACGTGACCATGCAAAAATAGATGCGGTTGAATTGGTTGAGGTTTCTTTGCCCTCTTGGTGCTGGCGATAGTGGCGAGTAACCGTGCCGTGCGCCGCTTCTGCCTCAACTGTTTTGCCATCGGGTGACATAAGAACAGAAGTCATTAGCCCAAGCGATCCAAAACCTTGCGCCACTGTGTCTGACTGCACATCACCATCATAGTTTTTACATGCCCAAACATAGCCACCAGACCATTTCATGCAGGCCGCAACCATATCGTCAATTAGGCGATGCTCATACCAAATTTCAGCTTCTTTATAATCAGCTTCAAATTCTGCTTCGTAAATCTCTTGAAAAATATCCTTAAAACGCCCATCATAAATTTTCATAATGGTGTTTTTTGTTGAGAGATAGCAAGGCACTTTGCGCCCCAAAGCATAGTTGAGCGAGGCACGGGCGAAATCACGAATAGAATCATCAAGATTATACATTGCCATGGCAATGCCGCTTGATGGTGCATCATAAACTTCATGCTCGATTTCTTTGCCATCATCACCAACAAATTTAATCGATAATTTGCCCTTGCCTGGAAATTTAAAATCTGTCGCGCGATATTGATCACCAAAAGCGTGCCGTCCAATAATAATCGGCTGTGTCCAACCCGGAACTAGGCGTGGAACATTATTACAAATAATAGGCTCACGAAAAATCACGCCGCCCAAAATATTGCGAATTGTGCCGTTAGGCGAGCGCCACATTTTTTTAAGCCCAAATTCTTCAACTCGAGCCTCATCAGGAGTGATGGTTGCGCATTTAACGCCAACGCCATATTTTTGAATTGCATGAGCGGCATCAATAGTTACCTGATCATCTGTTGCATCACGATGCTCCATACCAAGGTCATAATATTTTAGGTCAATGTCGAGATATGGGTAGATAAGTTTGTCTTTAATTGCCTGCCAGATAATTCGGGTCATTTCATCGCCATCTAGCTCAACAACGGGATTTGCAACTTTGATCTTGTTCATAAATTAACTCCAAAATGGTTTGTTTTATATTTTCCAAATCAATGGAAGATTTGTTGATGATGCTATAGCATTAGATTTGTTTTAGTTAAAGGGCAGCGTAGAGATTTACATCAATTCATGAATTTCTATAGTTTCATCTATTATATCCCATGCGGGTCGCTCAGAATTATACAGGATCACCTCTGGCTTAAACCACGCACTATCATCAAAAGAGCCAACAGCAATGCCAATAATATCTGGCATTTTAGAGTTGAAAGAAAATAAGCGAGAGCCACAATTTGGGCAGAAATGTCGAGTGCGGATATTGCCAGAATCAGAAGTTGATTTATGATTACTGGTTTTTCCCTTTATCTTAACATCAGTCGAGTTAAAAAATGCCTGCACAAGGTGACCCGTGCCTGTAGTGCGCCTACAAGCTTCACAATGGCATTGCGCCATACGAATTGGCTCAGCACTAACTTCATAGCTAACATTAGCGCAATGGCAGTGACCTGTTTTTGTCATGATGCTTTCCTTTTTGTGTTACCCATTATGCTAAAATGTTACCCTGAGCGCAAGCCAAGAACTTTAATGTCATTCTGAACGCAAGTGAAGAATCTTATATGATGGAATCTTAAGAATGATAGAGTTTAAGATTCTTCGGCTTCGCCTCAGAATGACAAGGAGGTTTAATATGACAAGAAGATTGGACTTACTCTTGCAAGGTTTTTTGCTCTTGCAAGGTTTTTTGTGCTGGGTTAGTAGCAAGGCTAACAATTGGAGAGAAAATGGCTGGAACTGACAAAACTCAAAAAATAAATTATGCGCCAAGCCCTGCAATAATTTTATGCGAGCCGCAATTAGGTGAAAATATTGGCACAGCAGCACGAGCTATGGCAAATTTTGGTCTTTGGGATTTGCGCCTAGTCAATCCACGAGAGGGCTGGCCAAG
>JALSJY010000108.1 GCA_026989045.1 Hyphomicrobiales bacterium
AAATATACCTATGAGGAGTTATTTGAATGTTTGGTGCTATGGTACATGGGGTTTGGGGTTTGGGGTTTGGGGTTTGGGGTTTGGCAGGTTATAGTTAGAACTAGTGCTAAATTTTAATCTCATATAGTTGCAAATCTATTTTCTTAGAATGCAATTGTGCCGCATTTCTTTGAATCCCTATTCTATTAAAGCCACAATTTTCTAACACTTTAATGGAAGCAGGATTATTGTTTGCCGTTTGCGCATTCAAACAAGTAACATCAAGCAATTTTTTTACCTCTGGCAATAGATTTTGAATTGCATAGCTGGCAATCCCATGACCAACATAATCTTTTCCAACCCGATAGCCCAATTCAGCATTACCAACCCCATCACAAGAAAAATTAACACGAGCGCAAATTTCACCCTCCACAAATGCTAAATAATATGCACCTTTTTTCTCCTTCATCTCAGCCACCAATGCCGCAACTGCTTCGTCCATGCCAGCATGGGTTAAAAAATGCGCTGAGCGAGCAGGGGTAAATTGCTCAAACCAACTTTTATTCTCCAACTCAAATTGCAAAAGTGCCAAAATATCTGCCCTTGAAATAGGCAAAATTTTTATATTTAGATTGCTATTTTTCTTCATAGTTTGACCCTTATCAAGGATTTGTATAATTAAAATGCTACACTGACAGAAAACTTAGGAGTGCGAAATGCAAATCGTCAAGCTGAATGATAAAAACATTCAAGACGAGCATATCTGTTGTGCTTTTAGCGATAAAAAATGTGCTGATGGCTATCAAAAGAAAAAAGACTGGCTGAAAACTGAGTTTAAGAATGGCTATAATTTTCAAAAATTTGATGTGCGAGGTAAGGTTTTTATTGAATATGTGCCAATTGAAAACTCGTGGCTTCCACTTAAAGGCAAAAGTTTCATGGTGATAAATTGCTTTTGGGTTTCGGGGCAATTTAAGGGGCAAGGAAATGGCAAAAAACTACTTGAACAATGCAAATCTGATGCAAAAAATATGGACGGAATTATCGCAATTTCAAGCGATAAAAAACGCCCCTTTATGTCTGACCCAAAATTCTTGAAAAAGCAGGGCTTTGAAATAATTGACGAAGCACCGCCATTTTTTAAACTTTGGGGGCTAAAAACTAACCCCAAAGCTAAATTCCCTAAAATCCTAGACAGCGCCAAACAAGGCGTTTGCGAAAATAAAAAAGGCATTGTGGCATATTATTCCAACACCTGCCCATTCACCGATTTTTATACAAATCAGCTTTTACGTGATTATGCAAAAAGTAAAAATGTGCCAATAGAAATAATTCACCTAACCAGCAAAGAGCAGGCAAGAAAAATGCCCATTCCTTGGGTGATAAATAGTGTATTTTATAACGGTGAATTAGTCACGCTAGAGATGAAAGCGCAAAGGCATTTGGATAAGTTGATTAGCCCTTAATCATATTTCTATCTCTAATTAAACCAAAGCGAAAATAATAATCCCTGCCCGCCAGTTAGCCTTGAAAAATCCCTCCAAGCACGCATATCGGCAATTTTTCCTTCTTCAAGATATGGCGCAATCGCAGCTCCATGTAGCATTAAAATTACATCAAACTCACTTGGGTCATTCATTAGTTTTGCAAAATTTATTCCAACGCCAAATTCTTCGCCCCTGCTATCACCAATCCGCCAATGCGGTATTAGCGCCTCGCCATTTAGCACTTCAGATATTTCACCCAAAACCGTTTGCCATGCGTTAGCAGTTTCTAAATCAACCGCAACACCAAATGCCGACGTCTGGTTTGGATTTGGCAGCCATTCCGCCTCATCATCAGTTTCTAGCATAACAAGTCGCCAAAAATCCTGATTATGCTCAATCATCGATTTGAAATGAGCCAATGCCTTTCGAGTGCGGTTTTTATCTGGAACTCCATCAAGAGCTTTAATTAACACGGTAATTGAATCAATAGTTGCATCTTCCCCCAAAAACGGATCTCGCCTCAAAACTCCTTTTTCCTCCATTAACGCACGCCCTTCGCTAATGGTTTTTATTGCAGGAGTAGGATCAACAGCTAGCACCATTTCTGCCATGCCCGAAAGCAAATGCACATAAGCCGCTAGCCAGTCCGCATCTGCTATATCAAAGCGTATAAGGGTTGATTTCAAACTGCTATCTTGAAATGCACCAAGTTCACCAAGCTGTTGTAAAAGACCCTCAGCCGCATCTCGCTTGCCATTTTTATTTATATCAAACCAAATATCAGAAACATATAACTCAATGAAAAATTCCTCACCGGACATTTCATCAAAGATATTTTCAGCACGTTCTAATCGCTCAAGTGCCCCTTTTAAGGCAGTTTCAATAAAAGCAGGGTCAAACACTGCATCAGGATTATATTCAATTTGCGCCCGCCCACCCGGAACTAAAGGCAATTGCCCCGAATAATTTTCATATCGCACCTGCAAAATAAATTCGATAGCACTAAGCGCCTCTAACCCGCCCAAAACAAACTGATATTTAGGCTGATCAGTTTGATTTTTAAAATAATCAATCGTGCCAGAAATACCTTGTTTTGCCAAAATTTGAGAGACTAAAATCTTTTTTTGGGCAAAGGCGCTAGAAGAAGAAATAATTAAACAAAAAGCTACTGCCAGCCGAATTATAATATTTTTCATTATTATTTCTCCTAAAATTTTGAGTAAATTCTATCCACCTAATTTTTCTTTCACCAATTTTGAAGCCTTGCCAAAATCAATCCGCCCAGGGAATTTTGCTTTTAATACGCCAACGACCTTGCCCATATCCCTTAAGCTTTGCGCTCCTGTCTGCTCAATCGCTAAGTCAATCTCGCTGGCTACTTCGCTCTCGCCCAATGGTTGTGGCAAATAATCTTTGATAATGGCAACTTCATCACGCTCCTGTCGTTCTAAATCTTCACGCCCAGCTTTGGCATAAATTTCAATAGATTCAGCTCGTTGTTTGACCATTTTTTGCAACAAGACAAGAATTTCTTCGTCTGTTA
>JALSJY010000109.1 GCA_026989045.1 Hyphomicrobiales bacterium
TCACCCTTTCGTAGATTTGTATTAGCCCTCATGGTGATAGTTCGGCAGGCTCACTATGTGAACCACGAGGGTGGGCGCTCTATCCTTCGACAAGCTCAGGATGAGGGCATGGAGTGCAAACTCAGGTTTGTTGGCACTAATGCTAATTGCTATAATAATTGAGAGTAAAGTTAGAGAACAAACTCAAAAGCCAGTTATTCTCTCCATCGTCATACCGTTGAAAAATATTATCCACTAGCTTGCTGTCTAGTGAACGAAGAGCGAGCCGCGGCTAGTGCCGCGCCCCATCGGAGGTATGAGCAAAGCGAATTACCGCGAGATCATAAAATGGTGCGGTCGAGAAGAGTCGAACTTCCACGGGTGTTACCCCACAGCGACCTCAACGCTGCGCGTCTACCATTCCGCCACGACCGCACTATTAGTTCATGAACAGGTGAACGAGTTGCATGTAACAAATCATTTTCATTTGCTCAAGCATTAACTTCAATGTTTAATGATTTTAGGAAATAACGAGGAAATATAGCTATATTTATCTAAATTATGGGCGATTAAGGACTCTTTCAATAACTTCTACAGTTAATTGCCCATCGCTTATTTGAATATCGCCATTTGCTATATGCTGATCATTTGCATAAATTTTCATTGGATCATTTTCAGTTGTATCAAGCTCAATCACCGCGCCGCGCCCAAGTCGTAATATATGATGCACTGGCATTACGGTTGAACCAAGTTCTACTTTTATATCTATTTCAATATCTTCAAACATTTAAACAATTTTCCGTTGCGCATTGATATTTTTAGTGCGATTCAATAATTAGCGTGCTTAACTCTGACAAGTTATGGTTTCAGAGTGGTTAACAAACATTAACTCATATATAAATATCAAAATTTTACATAGATAATTATTCTAAAATGCAACGAAATGATAAAAATCTAACTGAATGGCTCATAAGTGATGAGTTAATCCCTTACCCTAGGGCTGTGGAGTTTATGAAAGCTAGAGCAAAAGAAATTGCTAATGGCAATGCAAATGAGCTTATTTGGCTGCTTGAACACCCCCCGCTTTACACATCTGGCACTTCTGCAAAGCAAAAAGACCTTATCGATCCAAATAAATTTCCTGTTTTTGATTCGGGTCGCGGCGGCCAATATACCTATCATGGACCGGGTCAACGAGTGATTTATGTCATGCTAGATTTATCAAAACGCGGGCGCGATATTCGTAGCTTTGTTAAATCGCTTGAAAAGCTAGTAATAGAAACTCTAAGCCAGTTTAATATTAAAGGTGAAATTATTGAAAATCGAATTGGTGTTTGGGTGGAGCGGCCAGAAAAAAGCAACAAAACAGACAAAATTGCTGCTATTGGAGTGAGAGTTTCTCGTTGGGTCAGCTTTCATGGTATATCGCTAAATATTTCTCCAACTTTAAGCCATTATAATGGTATAGTGCCTTGTGGAATTAGTGATTATGGCATTACCAGTTTTGAAGATTTGGGTCATATAATATCTATGGCACAGGTGGATTTAATATTAAGAGAAAAATTTGAGCAAATATTTGGCTCAACCTTGGACAGCAATATAAAGGAAATTCCATGAAACTAAAAGATATGGAAATTTTGGCAAAGGGGTCAATATTATTCTCACTAAAAAAAACCATTAGCCCAAAAATCATAACAATTTTATATTTACTTGGCTTGGCAGCAATGTTTCTTTTTGCAATTTCTCATTTTGTTGCAAGTTTCTCGCTGGGATTTGTTGAAGGCATTTGGGGTTTACTTGAAATAGCAGTTTTTGGCCTGTTTGGCTTTATTACTCTAAGAATTTTTTGTGAAGCAATAATTATATATTTTAAATCTCATGCAGATATTATAACTGACACAGAATCTACAATCACAAAAAAATCTTTAATAGATGATGTGCGTGATGCGATTGAAGAGTTGGCGCAAGATGAAAAACGTAAAAATCCACCTGCACCTGAGCAAATAGTATCTACCCCTGCCCCTAAAAAAACCACAAGGGCAAAAAAGCCAGTTAAAAAACCACTGGCTAAAAAAACTACTATTAAAAAAACATCTGAAAAATCCACCAAATAATCTTTTAGGAATATATTTTGAGTAAAGCCCCAAAAATTGGTCTTGTTAGCCTTGGTTGCCCAAAAGCCTTAGTTGATAGCGAGCGCATAATTACCACCCTTCGCGCGCAAGGGTATGCTTTTTCGCCTGATTATCACGGCGCTGACTCGGTAATTGTAAATACCTGCGGCTTTATCGATAGCGCAAAGGCAGAAAGCCTTGAGGCAATTGGCGAGGCTATTAAAGAAAATGGCAAAGTGATTGTTACTGGCTGTCTTGGCGTTGAAGCCGACTTAATCAAAAAAACTCACCCAAGTGTTTTAGCAGTTTCTGGCCCGCATCAATATGAAGAAGTTGTTGCAGCAGTGCATGAGGCTGCACCGCCTGTAGCAAACCCTTATGTTGATTTAGTGCCAGAACAGGGGCTTAAGCTAACTCCGCGGCATTATTCATATCTAAAAATATCAGAGGGCTGTAATAATCGCTGCTCATTTTGCATCATTCCAGATATTCGCGGTGATTTAGCCTCTCGCCCTATTGCCAGCATATTATATGAAGCTCAGCGATTAGTAAAAGCTGGCACAAAGGAATTACTGGTTATTTCGCAAGATACAAGCGCCTATGGTGTTGATATTAAATATAAAAAGTTAAAGTTTAATGGCAGAGAAATTGAAGCAAGATTTTTATCTTTAAGCGAGGAATTAGGCAAATTAGGAGCATGGGTAAGGTTGCATTATGTTTACCCCTACCCGCATGTAGATAATGTAATTCCGCTTATGGCAGAGGGAAAAATTCTTCCCTATCTTGATATTCCATTCCAACATGCATCACCAAAAGTGCTAAAGGCCATGCGCCGCCCTGCTAACCAAGAAAAAACCCTTGATCGTGTGCTTTCTTGGCGCAAAACCTGCCCTGAT
>JALSJY010000110.1 GCA_026989045.1 Hyphomicrobiales bacterium
ATTATGAAAAAAATAGAAGACCCCACAAACCATAAAAATTGATTACGCATTTTCTTTAGTTGTTGTGATTGCTCTTCACTAAATTCAATTTCAATATTTTTGTAAGCCATAAGTTTGCGCCTTAATTTAAAATTCTTCGACCCTTTCTAATTTATAGAAAGCAATCAATTTAGCAAGCTGGAACTATTAGATTAACCTACCCCTACAGTTCTCCATCATGCAACTCAGCATTTAATTGTTTTTTAATATCGATCTTGCCAAAGCTAATTTTTAGGCTCATGTTGGTTTTTAATTTAAAACCCAAAATTGTTAGAAAATAACATGACCAATAATATTGGTAAGCTAGATATTTCGCACCCTGACATTTCAAAATTAGAGCTTATTGCATTGCTAGCTGCCATGATGGCGCTTAATGCTTTAGCGATTGATATTATGTTGCCTGCCCTGCCAAATATTGCCCAAACTCTTGGCACACAAAGTGAAAATGACAGGCAGTTGATTATTTCAACTTATATAATTGGGGTTGGAATTGCGCAATTATTTTATGGGCCAATATCTGATAGATTTGGCCGCCGCCCTCCGCTTATTTGGGGTTTTGCAATTTATGTAATTGCATCAATTGCCGCTATTTTTGCTCCCAGTTTTTTTACTATTTTATTGCTTAGATTTATTCAAGGGCTAGGCACTGCAGTGTTTAGAGTAGTAGCTTTGGCGATAGTGCGAGATAAATTTTCAGGTCGTGCTATGGCAGAGGTGGTTTCGCTTGTTTATGTGATATTTATGATTGTGCCAATTTTCGCCCCCGCCATTGGCCAGTTGATTTTATTTGTAGGGGTTTGGCAAAATATTTTCCTCTTTGTTGCAGTGATTGGCATATTAGTTGGCTTTTGGGCATATTATCGCCTGCCAGAAACATTAGCGCCAGAAAATGTAAGGTCGCTTAGGTTAGCTTCCATTTTTGAGGGCTTTAAAATAGTGGTTAGCAATAAGTTTTCATTCTCTTATGCACTAGCGGGAATGGCTTTTTATGGCGCTTTAATAGGCATGCTAAATTCTGTGCAACAGGTATTTACCGATATTTATAATTTGGGGGTTTTATTTCCTTTAGCCTTTGCAGGTAGCGGAATTTTAATGGCCATAGCAGCATTTACTAATTCAAAAATCGTAGGGCGTTTTGGAATGCGAAAAATTGCCCATTTCGGCTTGATTATCTTTATTATTTCCAGTGCCACATTATTGATTTTAAGCCTAAGAGGGTCTGTATCATTTATAGTTTTCTATGCACTGCTGGGCACTTGTCTTTTTATGTTCTCATGGATTTCAGCTAATATGAACGCCCTATCTATGCAACCATTAGGCAGGGTGGCAGGCACAGCCGCTGCAGCTTTTGGTTTTGTGCAGACATTAGGTGGGGCAACAATTGGTCTAGTAATTGGGCGCATGTTTGATGGCACAACGGTGCCACTCGCCGCTGGTTTTCTCTTAATGTCTTTAGCCTCCCTCATTCTGGTTTTGATAGCCGAAAAGGGAAAATTATTTGGCCACACTGAGGACTAGGCAAACAAAAAGGCCACCCAATTTGAGCGACCTTTTAAATTCAAATATGTAGATATTTTATCGAGAATAGAATTCCACAACTAGGTTTGGTTCCATTTGGACGGGGTATAAGCTTTGCCAGCAAAAGCGATATTCGCTTTTGCGACTCGGCGAAAGCGCAAACAAAAAAACCTTATCGAGAATAGAATTCCACAACTAGGTTTGGTTCCATCTGAACAGGATAAGGAACGTCTGCTAGAGTTGGAATTGAAAGATATTTTGCGCTCATTTTTGCATGATCTGTTTCAACATAATCAGGTACATCACGCTCAGCTAATTGAGAAGCCTCAAGAACAAACGCAAGTTGCTTTGATTTTTCTCTAATCTCAACAACATCACCAGGCTTACACTGATAAGAAGCAATATTTACTCTTTTGCCATTTACCAAAACATGTCCGTGGTTAACAAACTGACGTGCGGCAAAAACTGTTGCTACAAATTTTGCACGATAAACAATTGCGTCCAATCGGCTTTCAAGCAGACCAATCAAAATCTCACCAGTATCACCTCTTTGGCGCACCGCTTCAGTATAAAGACGCTTGAATGATTTTTCAGTAATATTGCCGTAATATCCCTTAAGCTTTTGCTTAGCGCGCAACTGCAGACCAAAATCTGACAATTTTGACTTGCGGCGCATACCGTGCTGGCCAGGGCCATGTGAGCGGACATTTACTGGAGACTTAGGACGACCCCAGATATTTTCACCTAAACGGCGATCAATTTTATATTTTTGTGAATGACGCTTCGACATCATAGTTCCTTTCAAGAAACATTAATAAGAAAGATACCACGCCCTCCTCTGCCTTGAGGTAAAACCCCAAAACCGACAGGCTCCAAGAATAGTCAGGAAAACCTCGGGTGCGCCCACTTTTGCCAAAAAGGCTCAATAGGTTCGTGCGTTCTAGGTGTGCTAGAGATAAATGTCAAGCGCCATCAACAGCTGCTACTTACTCAGGTTTCTTATCTAATCGATTACGCAATTCAGATGGGAAAATATTTTTTATTTTTTGGCTTTTTAGTCCCGTTTTTTTATTAGCAGCTTCATCAATCAATTTAGCAACTTCTTTTACCCAGCCCTTCTCACTACTAAGCTCATCCTTTAATCTGCAAGAATCATATCTACCCTGCATAGCACTTCTGATATAGCTTTGGCTCTCCAAACTCTCCATTGATTTTTTAAGCCATACATCTACAAACTCTTGTGCATCGATATGCATCAAAGCCGGCAACAAAGCATAAGGATTTGGGCCGTTATTTGTAATTGTTACCTGCTCAAAAAAAGCTCTGCTATCGGTTTTCATTAACTCAAGCAATTCTTTGGCTTTTTCTGGAAGGCTGTTTTCTAGTGCTTTTTGCCTTGCTTTATTTAAGTAATTA
>JALSJY010000111.1 GCA_026989045.1 Hyphomicrobiales bacterium
GACAGTAGTAAGGCTTTTGTTGCGGAGCATTCAAAACTATTGCAACTGGTTGAGTTTAATTGCGATATTAAAGCTTTTTGACCTGCATTGAGTGCCGCATTACTTATAGTGTTTTTTTTTGCATTAAAATCCAAATTTTGTGGTTGGATAACGATAAACGCTAGTCCTAACCAAAATGTGGATTTTATTAAAAACATTATATCGCCCTAAATAGTTATTTATAAACTTAATGCTCAAAAGATGCCTTGAGAACATGATGTAAATATTTAGCGACAAATATTTAAGCGACATTGATTGAATTGGATGGGATTTAAGTCAAATTTTATCTAGTTGTTGGATTTCTTGTAAATAGATTATTTACTCTAACCTCAAAAACTATGATTTTTATGTAATAAACTTGCCAATCTGTTATGTCACTTAAGGGTGTCTTAGGGCTTAGCTGGCAGGTTAGTTAATAGATAGAGAAAGAGTGCATATATTATTGAGCTTAACTTTTGAAATCGTAGCGTTTTTGTAAATGAGTATCACCACGATGAAAATTTCGGATTTGCCGAGTAAGAATAAAATTATATTTGCGACTATTATAGGCTTTGTGATTATTGCAGGGTTCTTGTCAGTTAAATTGGGCTTAGACAGTTTTTGGCTGGCTATTACTATATTTAGTGTTTTGGCTGTGTCTTTTTACTTTAGAGAAAAAGCTAAGCCTAATAACAATATATCAGAAATTAAAAATTTATCACTTGAGCATTTGGGTGATGGGGTGTTTTTGTTTGATAATGATGGTGAGCCAGAGTTTATTTCTAATTCGCTAGCTAGGCTTTTTTCTTGTCAAAAATTCGAGTTAATTGGCTCTGGCCTGTTTGATAGGACTCATATAATGGATCGACCTTTATACCTTAGGGCGGTTTCTTTGGCTCGTATGGATTGCAAAAAGCAGAATATTACTATTCGTATGCGTAAAGATAATATGGCTGCAAAACAATCAATTGCTGAATATATTTGGGTTGAAATTTCTTTAATGCCGATTGTGCAGAGTGATAAAAAATCTGCTCCTTATGCCATTGCTGCTATGTTTAAAGATGTTAGCCAACAAAGAAATGAGATGGAAGAATTGCTTAATAATACGCGAAATGAAAAAACTGATTTAGAAACAAAAAATCAGTTTTTAGCTATGATTGGGCATGAATTACGCACTCCACTCAATGCAATAGTGGGTTTTTCAGATTTGATGGTGAATCAGATTGGTGGAGGGCTTAAATCAGCCCATTTAGAATATGCACGAAATATTTCTCAAAGTGGCTATCATCTACTTGATGTAGTAAATGGCTTGCTTGATATGTCAAAGATTGAGGCCGGGAAGTTTGAATTAAGCACTAAAAGATTTGATTTGTCATCAATTATTGAGCCTAGCATTCAAATTGTTTCAAAGCATGCGCAAGACAAGAAAATTAAGATAAGAGTTGAGATTGATAAAAATCTTCCGTTTATTGAAGCTGATGAAAGAGCTTGCCGCCAGATACTTATCAATTTGCTCTCAAATGCGATAAAATTTTCTTATAATGATTCTCAAATTATTTGCTCAATTAAAAGGCGAGGAAATTCCCTTGTGTTTGGCGTAAGTGATGAGGGGATTGGCATGGAAAAAGAGCATATTGCTAGATTTGGTGAGCCATTTTTGCAGGCTCATGTTGGTATTAAGCGTGAATATGAAGGAACGGGGCTTGGTATCTCCATCGTTAAGGGTCTAGTGGATTTGCATCATGGTAGATTGATTGTGAAGTCTAAAATAGGCGTTGGCACTATTATTTCAGTCTTTTTGCCGATTAGTGAGCCAGCAATTAAAATTGATGAAAAAACTGAAGTGTTGCAGAAAAATACTTTGCGAACTGATAAAAAATATTTTGATGTTTTAGAAAAAGAAAAAATTATACAAAATCAAAGAAGGGCTGTGTAAATGACTTCTCAGGTAATTTCTAACTTGCCGATTATGGCAGGAAAAGCAATAATTCACTCGCTAGGGGCGGTGCTTAGTTGGCTATTTGCTAAAATTATTAGCTCTCCATTACTTAGTGCCATTGTGATCGTTATAAGTGTAGGCTCGCTTGCTAGCATAAATAATGCATTATTTATGCAAAAACAGGCGCATCCATCACCATTTTTTGCACCAAAGCACGAGATGGCTATTGTTGCGCCAATTCCACAAGAGATTAAGCCTGTTGCTTTGTCGGCTTTACCTGAGGTGGTGACAAGCCAGCCTGTTTCTTTGCCATTACAAACAAACACTCCTATACCTGCTCCTAATCCTGCAACTAGTCAGGCAGTAGCAAAAATTGATCATGGGCAAGTAGTTTTGATGCAGAAAAAACTAGCTAGTTTTGGTTTTTTTAATGAGGTTGCTGATGGTTATTATGGCCCAAAAACAGCAGCTGCTATTCGTGCCTTTGAAAAGAGCGTGGGTAAAAAGCCCGTTGGAGCAATAACACCAGAAATATTACGAGATATATTATCTGCTAAAACTTCCCCTACTTCAGCAGTTGTTGAGCCAAATGTTAAACCAATGACTAGGCCAGATACGCACGTTAGTGCAAATAATTTGATTGAAGACCCAATTATGCAAATAGTTAGAAATGCTGCTAGTAATAACAATAATAGTGTGCCAGTTGCTCGGGTGCAAAAAGTTGATGAGCAGATGATTAAAAATGTGCAATTGGGGCTTGCTAGCCTTGGCTTTTTATATGGAAAAGTTGATGGAGTTGCTGGTGCATCTACGTCTAAGGCTATTCGAGAGTTTGAAGTTTTTCATAATTATGAGGTAAGTGGAAAAGTTAGCCCTGAGCTGTTAGATATGCTGATTGGAGCAGGTGCTAAAATATAGGAAAAAAATTGTCTCAACTTCGTTCTGATATTTGGTGTGCTGCATTTGTGCGTTTACATAATGACCTTGGTAATTTTTGTGTGGTTGCAAAAAAAGGTCATGAAGTTGCAGGGCAGGTTTGGATTGAGCTTGATCATTTAGATAATAGTATTTCACTTTTTTCACCAGCTCCGATGTTAAAATATGATGCAGAAAAATACCAATTTGAGAGGGTGTTTGAGCGCAAGCTTAGTAAAGCCACGCCAGAAGAAGTGAAAAGTAAAATTGCGCAAGAGTTAAATTTTGACCCTGATATTTGGGTGATTGCGCTTGAAATTCGCAATAGTAAGCAGGCGATTGAAAGCAAGCTTGGTATAAATATTATTTAGCTTAACTTGCATGGCGGGCAGGGATTTTTTTTAACACATCAATAGCTTTATCGATTGGTTGTTGACTAGAAGCTGCTTTGGTGTCTGCTAGTTTTGTTCTACTTCTTGATGTTTGAGAGAATTTTACCTTGGTTAAATCAAGTAGATTAACCTCTTGGCGCCAAACGCTTAGTAGAAAAGCCATCGAATCAACGCTTACTTCATTAAATAATTTTGCAAAAATAGCTAGCGCTTTTGATCTGTCCTTATCGTGTGAAGTTGCATGGATTAAGACTCTTAAGCCATCTTGTACTGTGCAGCCAAAAGCTCTTAGCACAATGAATAACGCTGCCCCGCTTTCATCATGAGCAATCTGCCCGCACCTAACATCTTCTAGTCCAGTAATTTGTGATAGTAATTTTGTTACTTCAGGGCGGCGGTTTTGAGAAAATAATTTCATCAATGCTTTAGTTAACTGGCTATTTGCAACTGAAATTTGCTCAAGGGTTTTTTTAATTGGGGCATCTGGAGTTTTGCGACTAGAAAATGCAAAAATCACCTTTAGGCGATCTTCTTCGCTTAAATCAAAAAATGCAGGGGATAGTAGGGCTGCATCAAAATCATCTCTTTTTGCTAGCGAGAATGCGACTTGGTGATCCATTTGTGCAGAGCGGGCTAAAGCGTTTAGGAATGGTCCTTTTGCGCTAAAAGATGTGTTTGCAGCAAGCGCGCGATATATTTTCCGCGAGTTCATTTGGAATAATTTTGTAAGGGTTGCATTTGTTAAATCTGTGCGCTTGGCAATGTTAGCACAAGTTTGGATATCTTTATCATCTATTATTTGATTTAAGCTTTGTTGTGAGATGTTTTTGGCAGATAAAATATAATCATCTAAATCTTGGCCAATATTATCGATGACTAATTGTTCTAAAGAATAGGTAAGATTTTCAGAGCGCCCAAGTATTGCCGCGCCTTTATGGCGGGCTTTATCTTGCGCTGTTTGGAACAGACGAGTTGCAAGGGTTTCAAATTGCTCAATTTCATTTGGTAATGGTTTTATTCGACGCATGAAAGCATCACACGCAGCGACCAATAAGCTACTGGCTCTTTTAGAGTCATTAGTTTGGGTTAGCAATTGATATGTTTCATAAGGCTGAAAGCCAATCATGCAAGTTTCCTATGAATAAAGAGAGTTAAAGTTTCATATAATGATTGTTCATTGAAAAAAGTTAGCAGACTATTAACCTTGATGGTTTCTTAATGAATTTCATACCATAATTCACATAAATATTGATTTTGTAATGATTGTGGTGATGAATTGCTTGAAATAGTGGACTAAGGTGGAGAAAAATGATGGGAAAGCTCATCAAACTCAATGAATGTAATCGTTCTGATTCGAAAAAATTAGAGGCAGAAAAATCTACCCCTGAAAATGCCATGGGACAAATAATCATGTTTAATGGTATTCGTTACGAGCGTCAAAAAGATACAATTAAGGGTGATAATAACCCTAATAAAAAACGCAAACGCGGATAATATTTTGGTTCGATTTATTTTATTGATTGTTATCTTTGGTTTAATTTCTGCCTGTACTCGCCCAACAGGGGATTTTGGTCGTGTGCAGCCTAATTTTATTCATGATGATATTTTGCCTGCAGCTGGAAAGTTGCGAGCTAAAGCTGATGGTGAGCCAGTTTCAAATCTTAATTTGACTGATGAAGAAGGTGAGATGCATAATAGGGTGTGGCGATTCCTTGCTGCCCCTCATGCCAAAGACTGGTTTTATGATATAGCTGTTGAATGGCAGCGAACACGCCTTATTGCTGCAACAGATAGTGAATTCTCAATTGAGAGATATTATAATTTTTTGCGATCTGAGCGTTATTCGTCATCGAGGGTGAGATATTTTAAACTTGCTAACGATATTGATGCTGACCTTAATACTGCTCCGAGTGTGTTTAAAACTATTTGTGCTGCGCTTGAGATTGATCGGCGTAGAGCGATTGCTGTTAATTCTTTAAATAGTGCGGGGGCATTGGAGCGAAATGCAGTGAATCAGCGACAAGCTGAAAATGCAATATTTATAGATTGGTTTGTTCGTGCAATTCGTTTTCGCTATGACAGCTATTCATTGGCACTTGAAAGACTGTTGATTGAAACTCCGCATGAGGGGGCGCGAGATATTGACAGAAGATTGAGTAGTTTTGCAATTGAAGTTGAGCGAGCGGAACGGCGTGATTTTTGTGGTTCGTCTTTGGTTTATTCTAAAAAATCCAATGCAAACACAATACCTTCAAGATATGAAACTAAATCGAATATTTTTGGCTCTGCAAATAATTCTGAACCTGAATATTTAAAATAGTTGAGAGTTGATTTATTCACTCTGCCCCACGTGAGAGCATTTTAATGCTTTGAGTTGCTCTTGATAGCGTTGCCACATTGCTGGGTGGGGGACGGACAATCTTATTACAACAAACACTTCATCGCGTGGCGCTCTTACTATTAAAATCCCGCTTTGCAGTTCAATTTTTTGCTCAGCTAAAAGTCGAGTTTGAGCGGGATTAAATATTCCAAGGTCAAGAGACTGTCCACCACCAGAGCGATTTGTAGTTGAGTAAATTGCAACGCCATTTTTATCAAATACGCCTAGTGACCAAAAATCAGTTGGTAGTTTTCCGCTTAATAGGCCCGGGCCAATTGATAAGTCAAAGCGACAAACTGCGTAGGTTAATTCGGGGTCTAGGCGCAAGATATTTTCTTCTTGTTGTTTTGGTTTTTCAATGATTATGAGTTCACCCGGAGCGCCAATTTTTGAAAAAACATTCCATATATTATTAGGAACTAAATGAGGTAGTGAAAGAATTAGGGTTAGGTGGATTATAAGGCCAAGTAAAATGCCGCCAAATATCCATAGAGCTGATTTTATCATGAGCAGCCCTCTTTTGTTACTATTGGCATTGTGTTGATTGTGCCGCCAAAACCAGAGAGAACAGAGGCATCATAGAGGGTTAATATTAGCTCAAAATAACCCTTTCCTTCAATTTCTAGCCAGTTTCCTGAACTTAATTTTGTGCCGACGTGAATAGTTGCAATGCCATTATTTGCGCGTGAGATACGTTTTGAGTGCATGGATTGAGTGCTGTTTTTGGGTGTGATAGAGTGGCCATCTGGGGCAGAGGCTCTTAATGTCCAGAAATTAGCTATAGGAGTAGTGCCAGTGATTGAATAATTACATTCTCGTAAAAGCAATTCACCATCACTATCGCGTTGAGCGATGAATTGCACTCCTTCTGATCGGCCCAGTTGTAATGTGCTACCAAGTGCAACAAAAGTTTTGGTATAGGGGTCTGGATTGGGTGTGCCAACATTTGCCCAAGTAGACCAAGAGCCAATGTGATATGTGCCAAGAAAGCGCCCATCTGCTAGGGAATAATAGCTTAGACCCAAACCAACAAAAAGTGCTGTGAATATCATAGCAAGAAAATTTGGAGTGAATCTATTCATTAAGAATCTCTGCTGTTTCTGGCCTAGTTGAATTATTATTTTTAATTATATTGTTAAGTTTTTGAGCAATGTCTAACAATTTTCCAGCGGCAAGCGGCTGTAAAATTGGTGGGCGTTTATTTATTATATTTTCTGAATCGCCTTCTTCATTATTTGTAATATTAAGGGGTTGAGGTTCAAAATCTACTCCATAAAGTGGCTTTATTTCTATATTTGTGTGAGCAAATTCCATAAATTTCTGCCAAATCATTGCTGGTAATGAGCCACCTGTTAGACGTTTAGTTGGAAGGTAATTATCGTTGCCCATCCAAACGGCGGCGACATAATTTCCGGTAAACCCTGCAAACCAAGCATCTCGATAAGATGAAGTTGTGCCTGTTTTGCCTGCAGCTGGCACGCCTTCAACTTGTGCCCTGCGTCCTGTGCCTGAAACAACAACATTGCGCATCATCATATTCATATTTTTGGCAGTTTCTTCACTAAGTATACGCTTAGCAGGGGGCTTTTGGCGAGCATCATAAACCACCTCATTGGTAAGTGTTGTAATTCGGGAGATTGCAAAAGCTGGTGTTTTGAGGCCTGAATTTGCAAGAACTGCATATGAAGATGTCATATCAAGCACGCTAACTGATGCAACCCCTAGTGCTAGAGAGCGGGTTACTGGGAAGTCATTTGTGATGCCCATTTTATGCGCCATATCGGCTATGGCTTGGCGGCCAGTGTGGATTGAAAGTCTAACTGGAACAGTATTTATTGAGCGGGTAAAAGCATTTAATAATGTTACTTGCCCACGATAAGAACGATTGTAATTTTGTGGGCACCAGTTGCCAATACATACTGGTCTATCACTTATAAGAGTTTTTGGACTATATTTGCCTGTTTCAAAAGCTGTTGCATAAACAAATACCTTAAATGAGGATCCTGGTTGGCGGGTTGATGCTGTGGCTCTATTATATTGGCTTTTGCCATAATCTAAGCCACCCACCATTGCTCTTACTGCGCCTTTGGTGTCGGTTACAACAATTGCGGCTTGATTGACGCCGTATCTTTCACCATTTTCTCGAATGACTGAATCAACAGCTTTTTTTGCAAAATTTTGTAATATGGGATCAAAAGTAGTTCTAACAATAAAGCCTATTTCTTTACGATCTGCGATGGTTTTTTTAACCTCTTGGAATGCCCAATCAAGAAAATAATTTGGCGAATTGATTTCATTATGGCGTTCGATATGTATAGCTGGAAAGCGTTGTGCTGCGGTGATTTGGCCTGCTGTTAAAAACCCTGCTTCAACCATGTTTAAGAGAACATCATTTGCTCTTCCTCTTGCTGCGGCTAAATCAATATGGGGTGCATAGCGGCTTGGGGCTTTAAATAGGCCTGCCATCATGGCAGCTTCGGCAAGGGTTAAATCTTGCACTTTTTTGTTAAAATAATAATCAGCTGCGGCAACAACGCCAAAATTACCGCCCCCCATATAGGCGCGATCAAAATATAATTTTAAGATTTCGTCTTTGCTGAAATGAGCTTCAAGCCAAAGAGATAAAAATGCTTCCTTTATTTTGCGTTCAAATGTTCTCTCTGATGAAAGAAAGAGGGTTTTAGCTAATTGTTGGGTTATTGATGAGCCGCCCTCAACTACCGAATTTGCCTGAGCATTTGATATTGCAGCTCTTAGAATGCCAAGTGGATCTATACCTAAATGTTCATAAAAACGTCTGTCTTCTGTTGCGAGAGTCGCTTTTATTAAATAATCGGGGAGTTGATTTAATTCTACTGAATTATCACTTCTTATTCCACGCCGCCCTATTTCTGCTCCATATCTATCAAGAAAGATAATGGCATAGTCTTCGGCCTTGTTGAATTCTCCTGATGCGGTTTCGTCAAATGCAGGCAATGCTAATGCTAGCATTAGCACGGCTCCGATTGCTCCAAATGATAGACCGTCTGAGAGAAGTTCAACTATAAAGCGGCGGAAGCCTGAGACATGGAAAAAAGACATTAAGTCTTCAAATCGTGTGTATTTACGCGCTAGTGATTGAAAAAAATTATATAGGGAGGAATCAAGCCAAGCGTCAGCACTAAGCAAGTAATTTTTTTTATTGCTGATTTTGTTATTTTTAGGCTGTTTTGGCACGCTTGTCTTTCTATAGCAGTTATTTTATTATTACAAACTTATATGTGTTGTTTGAGAGATAGCAAAGTCAATGGTCTTTTATAAAGAAAAAACTCTAAACGAGATGACAAAAGAGGAATGGGAGCTTCTTTGTGATCAATGTGGTAGATGTTGTTTAATTAAACTTGAAGATGAGGATACAGGGGAATTTTTATATTCTGATGTGCGTTGTGTTTTGTTATGTGAAAAGAGTTCTCAGTGTAAAGATTATGACAGACGAAAAGAAATTGTTCCAGATTGTATTAAGCTTACTCCACAAAATATAGGTGAAATTAAGTGGATACCAAATACTTGTGCATATTTAAAGCTTGCAAAGGGGAAGGATCTTTCTTATTGGCATCCGCTTGTTGCTGGCGATACACAAAAAATGAAAGATGCCGGAGTGTCTATTTCACAACGATACACGCTTAGTTCTAGTGACATTACTGATGAAGAATATATTGAACATATTGTTGAGTGGCCTAATTTAGAGCCTGAAGAAGAGTGATTTATTGCTGCTTGTTGTTTTGGGTACGAAGAACAAAGCCTATAACTTCTGCTACTGCTTCGAATAATTCTATTGGAATTGTTTCATCTAGTTCAACGCCGCTTAATGCCTCGGCGAGTATTGGGTTTGTTTCTATTATTATGTCATTTTCTTTTGCTAGATCTATTATACGTTGGGCTATTTCACCATAACCTTTGGCAATTAGCTTTGGTGCATCATCGCTTTCTTTGTCATATTTTAGTGCGATAGCTATATCGTGTTCTATTTCGTCTTTTTTATCATTGCTCATAAATTTGCTCCATATTTGCTTACAGGTGGTTTTGGAGCGCCGTGGCGAATGTGAATTGATCCTAATTCAAGGCCTTTGTTTGTTAGAGCTTGGTTTAACAAGGGGAGGGTTTTTTCTAGTGAATTTGCGGTTTCTTCTTTATCTGCCCAAATTGTTGCGTTGATTTTTCTATGCCGAAAGGCGACATCAGCTCCAACTTCGCCTATTTCTTTTAGATAGGTGGAGAAGCGAATTTGCCAACCATTATCTCCTTGTTGCTCGTTATCGTTTGCATCTTTGGAAAGTTGAAAGCGAATGATATTTGTCTCCCCATTATAGATAAAGGGCAACTCTAGGTTTGTTTCTTGTGATGAGAGGGCTTGGGCGCGTGCGCCTGCCTCGGGTAGGGAGGTCATTTGAAATAATCTTAGCCGTGATAGTGCTGCATCTGATTGTGATAATAGTGAATTGCCGATGTTTTGGGCAGATTGACCTGTTGTTTGTGGTTGGGTTTGCGAATGGCTTGGAGGAGCGTTGGAGCGCGGAATAGCTCCCCTTATTGGTGGATTTGGGCGGTTGATATCTGGTTTTTGAGGTTTTGACTGATCGCCTAGCCATTTTGTTAGAGTGGAGCGAAATAATAATAGCAATAGTTTTAAGTCTGATTGTGTTGTGTTGACTAAAGCCGCAGAATTTTGTGCGCTAGGATTTTGCGCGGCATTTGCCATGATTGATTCCATGAATACGCCAGATTGTCTTATCGCGGCTTGAAGGTTTTGGGCGGTTGGCATTTTATCATCAAAATTTAATTGGGCAGTTTGTAATTGCTTTATAGATTTTGTTATTGCTGGGGGGAGATTGGGCATTTCTTTTGTTAAATTTGCAATATTTGCGAATAGTGCCGCTATGCTATCTTGTTTCGCTATATTGGTTGGAAT
>JALSJY010000112.1 GCA_026989045.1 Hyphomicrobiales bacterium
TGCGATTGGGTTTTGAATTGGTGCGGTTTGAGTTGGGGTAATGACTTGGGATTGTTGGGTGCTTTTGGAAATGTCTTGGATTGTGGTTTGTGGGGTTGGTTTTGGGTTGGTGATGCTGGTGTTTGTTATATTTGATAGAGTGGGGTTTGTTGTTGGAGGGTTTGTCATAACAAGGCGGGTTTGCTCGCCTAAAGTTTGCAGTTGAAATTGAAATTTTGTTCCCTTGCTGGGACTGTTTGGAATATTTACAGAAAATTGCTGTTGGCCGACTTGTATTAAGCTTTGTCCTTCTGGCTTGGTAGCTATTACTGTGGCGCTGATTGTTTGTGAGGGGTAGAGCTTTAGTGCGGCTTTGGTGGCGGGCGGAATGGGGATAGAGATATTTGATTGGCTATTTATTGCCTGTGCAGGTGGTGGGGTTGTTGTTGTTTGAGTTGTGTTTGATGATGAAGTGGTTTGTGTTTGAGTTGGGATAGAGGTTTGTGGGTTTGAGTTTTGATAGGGCTGTTGTTGTGTAGTATTTTGGGTGGGTGTTTGAATATTTGTAGTTTTAATTGTTATCTCTGCACTTAGTGGGGCGGGAGGTGGTGCGGCTGATTTTGGGGTTGGAATTTCTCCCAATAATGCTATTTGAGGTTTTGCTCCGCCGCTTTGAAATTCAAACTTTAGTAATATTCCTAATTGTGCTTTTGATGGCAGGGCTAGCGATAATTGTTGGTTGCCTACTTGTAAATTTGTTAGACCTTCAGGAGTGTGAGAAATTACTTGAGCAGTGAAAGTTTGGCCTGGGCGAAGGCCTAACGCCTGTAAAGCACCAGAGCGAGCAGTGTGGATTGTTGTTGGGCTATCGCTTGGTATTTTCAATTCTGACCCTTTTAATAAAGCTCAATTACTTTCTTTTATAGGATTCGGGGGGTTTTGTCATTTTTTGTTTGCCTTTAACTATGTTTTATATTTGACCTCCACCCCGACCCTTCCCGCAAGGGGGAGGGAGTAAGGAAGAGTTTTTTTATTAAGTTATCCACCCGTCACGCTGTTGGGTTATATTTATGTCATGGTCGCAGAGTTGCGGCTAAGGAGCTAAATATTGCACATTCTCCCTGATGCAAAAATTAGTTTTTTAAGATTAACTATGTCGACCTGATAGGATTTTTATGGCCAAGATAGTTGAGCCTAATCGAATGATTTTGATTAGGCGTTTGTTTAAATTGCTTGAGGGTCAAATTACAAATTTGGAGAATAATATGGCCAGTTCTGGCGATAAAGAAGTTGCTCTTTTGGGAACGATTACTCGTAACTTAGAAAAGCTAATGGATTTGGATCAAAAGGAGCGCACTCGCAAGCCTAATAAAAAGCGCACTCGTGAGCTTGATGAATTACGCCAAAAACTAAGTGATAGAATTGAGCATCTTAGAGGGGTGTGATGTTGCTTTGTTAAGTGATGAGGAAGTTGAGGAGCTGGTTTATGATTGGTTATTATGGGCAAGGCCGGAGCAATTAGCGCCAAAGGGGAATTGGACAACTTGGTTGCTTATGGGCGGGCGTGGCTCTGGTAAAACTAGAGCTGGGGCTGAGTGGGTTAGGCAATTGGCGACAAAAGAAAAGCCTGTTTCTCCAATTGCTTTGGTTGGTGAAACTATCAATCAGGCTCGCTCAGTTATGGTTGAGGGGGAGAGCGGTATTTTGAATATTGGTCGTTTAAGTGAGCGCCCGAAGTTTGATAAAATTCGCAATATTTTAATTTGGGAAAATGGGGTTGAAGCGCATTTAATGTCTGGCTCTGAACCTGAGAGGTTTCGTGGTCCGCAATTTGCAGGTGCTTGGTGTGATGAAATTGGTAAATGGCCTGATGCAGAAGCAGCTTGGGATATGTTGCAATTTGCTCTTCGATTGGGTGAAAGGCCTAGGCAATTGGCGACTACTACGCCTCGTGCGACTAAATTGCTTAAGCGGCTTTTGAGTGATGAGCATTGTGTTGTAACGAATATGCGTACTGATGAAAATAAGGCTAATTTAGCTGGGAGTTTTTTGGAGCAGATTGTTGATCGTTATAAAGGCTCGATGCTTGGGCGACAAGAGCTGAATGGGGAGATGATTGATGATTTGCCTGATGCGCTTTGGCCGCGCTCTTTAATTGAGAGCATAAGAGTTGTTGAAAAGATTGAAGTTGGACGGATTGTTGTGGCGGTTGACCCGCCAATAACAGCGCATAAAAAATCTGATGCTTGTGGGATAATTGTTGCTGGAATTATTGATGAGAAGGCTTTGGTTTTAGCTGATTTGAGCTTGAAGCCTGCAAAACCTTTGGCTTGGGCTAAGAGAGTTTGTGCAACTTATCAGCAGTTTGATGCTGATGCGGTGATTGTTGAGGTTAATCAGGGTGGGGATATGGTGAGTGAGATGATTGCTCAGATTGACCCTGATATTCCGATTAAGCAGGTCAGGGCTACTCGCTCGAAATGGGTTAGAGCTGAGCCTGTTGCAGCGCTTTATGCACGTGGTTTGGTTTTGCATAAAGAGGGCTTAGAGAAGCTTGAAGATGAGATGTGTGCGTTTGGCGCTAATGGGCTTAGTGATGGGCATTCACCTGATAGGGTTGATGCTTTGGTATGGGCTATTAGCGAATTATTGTTGAATAAAAATATTCCGCGTTTGCGTAGATTTTAAGAGTTAAATCAAAGGAAATATTATGGTCAGTTGGTGGAATCGCCTGTCGGGCGCAGGCGTAAACATGTCTGAAAAAAAGAGCGTAAGCATGTCTAAAAAACATAGTGTAAATATGCCTGAGGAGCAGAAATCTCAGACGTTATTTTCGTTTACTGATATGGCGGATATGGGTTCTATTTCTGGCTCTAATGCAATATCGGGTAGTGCTGGGTTTACTAATAATCCTATCGTTTATCGCTGTGTGAAGATGATTGCTGAAGCGGCAGCGCGTGTGCCTTTTATGGTGAAAGAAAACGGGCAGAATTTTAGTGAACATTCTGTTCTTTCATTGTTGAATTCTCCTAATTCTTTGGCTTCTGGTAAGGAGTTGATGGAGCGGGTTTATGCTTATCTACAGACTTCTGGTAATGCTTATATCGAGGCGGCAATTGTTGATGGGCAGGTGAAGGCTTTGTTTGATCTTCGCCCTGATCGAATGAAGGTTATTGCTGGCAAAGATGGCTGGCCGATTGCTTATGCTTATTCTGCTGGGGGTAAAGCTCGCCGGCTTAGTCAAGCACCAGAGCCAATAGCTAAAGTTTTGCATTTGAAGTTATTTCACCCAAATGATGACCATTATGGATTATCGCCACTAAAGGCTGCTCGCACTTCGCTTGAGATTCATAATGCTGCATCAAATTGGAATAAATCATTGCTTGAAAATGCTGCAAGGCCATCTGGGGCGCTGGTTTATTCAGCGGCGAGTGGGAATTTGAGCGGCGATCAATTTGAGCGATTGAAAAGTGAACTTGAGCAGGGTTTTGCTGGTAGTAATAATGCTGGGCGGCCTATGGTGCTTGAAGGTGGATTGGATTGGAAGACTATTGCCATGACACCAAAGGATATGGATTTTATGGAGGCTAAAAATGGGGCGGCAAGAGAAATTGCGCTTAGTTTTGGTGTGCCGCCAATGTTGCTTGGTATTCCTGGTGATAATAGTTTTGCAAATTATGCTGAAGCTAACAGGGTTTTATGGCGACAAAGCGTGATGCCTCTGGTGCATCGTGTTGCGGCTAATTTGGGCAATTGGCTTAAGCCTGCTTTTGAGGGTGAGTTTGAAATTATTCCTGATGTTTCTCAAATTGAGGCATTGAGCGAGGATAGAGCGGCTCTTTGGGCGCGGGTTAGTTCGGCTGATTTTTTAGATAATGATGAAAAACGAGCGCAGGTTGGTTTGCCTGCTCGCCAAAAAATATAAAGGGGTTTGGTTATGGACGAGTTGACCAAGACTATTTCTGAGCGTGGGGATTTGGCGCATTTGGCGCTGTTTCTTTGGGCGAGTGGGGCGAGTGGATTGTTATTTTGGACGCTTAAAGAACTCTCGGTTGCCAATAGGCGTTTTAACGAATTTGTTTCTGAAATCGCCTCATTAAATCGTTTGTTCAAAAGGGAGAAATGAGATGGGTCAAATTATACGAGGGAAAAATAATGCTGGTGAAGCGCAACAGGTTTTTAGGCAATTTGCTTGGAATTTGGCATCTAGTTTGAAACTAGCAAAAGCTGGCAGGGATAAAAATACTGCACACAAACCACGAGCAAAAAGAGGTAAAAATAAATGAGTGCTAACTCAATTCCTATAGATAGTGAGGGGAGGTTTGCTGGCTATGCTTCTGTTTTTGGTCAGGTGGATCAGGGCGGTGATATTGTTATGGCGGGGGCGTTTAAGAAGTCTTTGGCCAAAAAGGGCGCTAGCGGAATAAGGCTGCTTTTTCAGCATGATCCTAAAGAGCCGATTGGTATTTGGGAGCGTATTGTTGAAGATGGTTTTGGGCTTTGGGTTGAGGGTCGTCTTCTGCCTGGGATTGAGCGATCTGATGCTCTTCGTGCTTTGATTGAGGGTGGGGCAGTTGATGGTCTTTCAATTGGTTTTCGATCTGAGCGAGCCAGCAAAGATAAAGCAAGTTCATATCGCCGTTTATGGCAGATCAACTTATGGGAAATTTCCATTGTCACTTTTCCGATGATGGAGGGAGCTCGAATTTCTTCGGGCGTTATTGTGGCGGACAATGATCAGCGATTGGATTTGCGTTTGGCGCAATCGTTAGGTGCGGCCATTTCACTAATTAAAAATTAAAAAAAGGTTTAAAATAATTATGGATAATAATCAAAAGCTTGAAATAAAAGCAATTGCTGAGAAAAATTCTGGTGATGTAAATGGCATGTTTAATGAGTTTATGTCTGCGTTTGAAGAGTTTAAACATACTAATGATGCTCGCTTAGGTGAGTTAGAAAAGCGTGGCTCTAGCGATGTTGTAGTTGAGGATAAACTTAACCGTTTGAATGCTGCGCTTGATGGGCATAAATCTGCGCTTGACCGTGCTGTTGCGGAGCGTTCTCGTCCTACTCTTGAGGGGATTGGGCGCACGGGTTTTGCTCAAACAGGTTTAGAAAATAATGAGTATAAAGATGCTTTTTCTGCTTATGTTAAGCGTGGTGAAGAAAAGGCGCTTTCGATTGGTTCAAACCCTGATGGTGGTTATCTTGTGCCTGATGAAACTGAGGTTGAGATTGCGCGGTTGTTAAAAGATATTTCGCCTATTCGTGCAATTGCTGGTAATCGGATTGTTTCTACTTCGGTTTATAAAAAGCCGATTTCTATTTCTGGCCCTGCTGTTGGTTGGGTTGGTGAAACTGATGTTAGGCCTGAAACTGCATCACAGGTTTTAAGTGAAATTTCTTATCCTACGATGGAACTTTATGCCATGCCTGCAGCGACTTCTGCTTTTCTTGATGATGCGGCGGTTGATGTTGGTCTTTGGATTGCTGATGAGGTGAATGCGGCTTTTGCTGAGCAGGAAACATCTGCTTTTGTTAATGGTGATGGGGTGAATAAGCCTAAAGGGTTTTTGGCTGAAACTATTGTTGATGAGGGTGTTTGGTCTTGGGGTAATATTGGTTATGTGCCAACGGGTGAAGCGGGTGCATTGCCTGTAGCTGATGAAAGTGATGTGCTGATTGATTTGGTTTATTCGCTTAAGGCTGGTTATCGTCAAAATGCTTCTTGGGTTATGAATCGCTCAACACAGGCAGCAATTCGTAAGCTTAAAGATGCTGATGGTAATTATATTTGGTCGCCATCATTAACGCCTAATGGTAATGCGTCTTTGCTTGGCTTTAATTTGGTTGAAGCTGAAGATATGCCTGATATTGCGGCTGATTCCACTTCGATTGCCTTTGGTGATTTTGGGCGTGGATATTTGGTTGTTGATCGTCAGGGGGTGAATGTTTTGCGTGATCCTTTCTCTTCGAAGCCGTATGTTTTATTTTATACTACTAAGCGTGTTGGTGGTGGCGTGTCTGATTTTGATGCGATTAAGTTGCTTAAGTTTGCTGCTAGCTAAAAGTAAAAAATAGGGCGGGGGTTTTCTTCGCCCTTTATTTAATATTTTCAATAATTACGAGATTGATATGACCTCATATTTACTGAGCGCTCCCGCTGTGGAGCCAGTTAGCCTTGCCCAGAGCAAAGAATTTTTGCGCATTGATGATGCTAATGAAGATGGCTTTATTACTAGTTTGATTGCGGCGGCGCGCCTTCATGTGGAAAGCACAACTAGTAGGGCGCTTATTTCCCAAAGCTGGCGCATTATTTTTGATGATTGGCCTAGTGATAGGATTGTTAAACTGCCTGTTGGGCCACTTTTATCGCTAACTGAGATCAATGTTTTTGATTTTGATGGCGCTGCTCACTCAATCGCTTTGGCGCAATTTCAGCCTGAGACTAACACTGCGGCTGCAAGAATATTTTTACCCTCAATGATTGATGGATTGCCTTTGATGCGAGAGAGGGCGGGGATTGAAATTGATTATGTTGCTGGGTTTGGAGCTAGCTCAGACGATGTGCCTGCTGATTTGAAACAGGCGATATTATCGTTAATTGCTTATTGGTTTGAGCATCGTGATGCGGTGGTGATTGCGGGATCCGGGGCTATTGTTCCGCCTGGATTTGATAATCTGATTGCCTCATATCGGGTGGTGAAATTATGAATGGAAAAATCCCTTCTATTGGTAGTTTGCGCGAAAGGGTGCAGCTTTTTACCAAGGTAATGAGTAAAGATGATGCGGGCGGACATGTGGTGAGTTTTGTATCGATTGGTGATGTTTGGGCGAAGGTTATTCCATCTAAAGGGCGGACATTTTTTGAGGTTAATAGCAGGAGTGCTATTGCAACTCATGAAGTGTTGATGCGCTTTCGAGATGATTTAAATGTTGGCGATCAGATTATTTATCGAGATGAAAAGCTTGAGTTGGTGTCGGTTAATGACCTTAATGGGCGACGGGCTTATCTTAGGTGTATATGCACTAAAAAAACGGTGGCGGGTTAGATGGCTCATTCAATTATTGAATTACAAAGCGCTTTTATTTCGGCACTAAAAAATGATGCGCAATTGGTTGCGCTTTTGGGTGGGGAGGCTATTTTTGATGCTCCTCCAAAAGATAAAGAGCCGCCATTTGTTGCTATTTTGCGGCATGATGTTTTGAGCCGTGATGGTGATGAGGAAATTTGTTTCGAGCATCGATTGTTGGTTGTTTGTTGGCATTTTGATGCTTCTCGTAAAAAGGTTTTGGCGATTGTTGAGCGAGTGGTTGAAGTGGCGCTTGGCGTTGATTTTTCTGGAGTGAATTTGAATGTCACTCATGCTCAACATGAGCGCACTGATAGTTCGATTGATGAAAAATCAGGCAAGGCTAGGGCAGCAATTGCTTTGAAATTTTTTTCTGAGCCTGTTGCATAAATTTATAATTTTAAAGAGATAATGGAGAAATAAATGAGCGCTCAAAGTGGCAAGGATATGCTTTTACGTCTTGATGAAACTGGGCTTGGAAGTTTTTTAACGGTAGCGGGATTGCGCACAAAAGCGCTTAATTTTAATGCCGCTTCAATTGATGTGACCGATGCGCAATCTGTTGGCAGGTGGCGTGAACTTTTGTCTGGTGGAGGGATTAAACGTGCCTCATTAAGTGGTGCTGGCGTGTTTAAGGATAAGATTTCTGATGCGAAAATTCGTCAGATGTTTTTTGATGGCGAGATAAAAAATTGGCAAATGATAATTCCCGATTTTGGCACTGTTGAGGGCGCGTTTCAAATTGTTTCATTGGAATTCTCTGCCGATCATGCAGGGGAAGTTACGTTTGATATTGCGCTTGAGAGTGCGGGTGAACTTAGCTTTATGGTGATTTAGATGGCTAATATTTTACGTGGTGAAATTGAGGCGATGATTGATGGAGAGAGCAAAACTCTTTGTTTGACGCTTGGTGCATTGGCTGAGTTGGAGGCCAAAATGCAAGCGAAAGATTTGGTTGGATTGAGTGAGAGATTTGAAAGTGGGCGGCTTAGTGCGCGTGATTTGATGGCTATAATTGGAGCGGGGCTTAGGGGTGCTGGCAATGTTATTTCTGATGATGATTTGGCACGAATGAGTATTGAGGGCGGTTTAACCGGCGCGGCTAAAATTGCAGTTGATTTATTGGTTGCAACATTTGGTGGCCAAAAAAATAATGAGCAAGAGAAGTGAAGCCGTTTCCATGGGAGGAGGCTATGCAATTTGGTTTTGGGGTTTTGCGACTTTCATCAAAGGATTTTTGGGCAATGACACCAATTGAATTGGCAGCTGCGCATAGAGCATTTGCGCC
>JALSJY010000113.1 GCA_026989045.1 Hyphomicrobiales bacterium
AGCCCCAGCCCAACAAACCCTCAAGGAAAACCCTTGCGCAACACCCTCCTCGCTTTTTTGGTCATTATTTTCACCCTGTTTGGTATCAGCACCATAAGGGAAAAATCTAGTGGGGATTATGTTGTTGTTTTGCATGGCATTGCTCGTAATGCTGATAATATGCAAAACATGGCTAGTTTTCTTGAGGCTCAAGGGTATGACAGCATCAACCTTGATTATCCCTCAACTGAATTTGGTTTGGAGGAATTGGCAAAAATAATGAGCGCCCAGCTTGCTGATAAGATTATACTCCAAAGCCACGGCAAGATAATGCATGGCGTTTAAAGTGGTTTTCACCCAGCTTAAATATAGCTAAACTCCCACACTAAAAGTGCGGGGGTTTAATTATTTACTGATAAGCTAATATTAGCTCATGAATTTGTTTTTAACAAATCCAACAACTAGGGTCAGCAAACCACCGCCAACTAGGCCAGTTGCGCCTTGTCCAGCTAATGCCCCAATATCAAGGCCACCAACAGCATTTGTGGCATCACCTGCCATTGCAGCGCCTTTGCCAATTAGGCTATCAAGTCCTGGTATCATGCCAGCAATGGCTGTGCCGCCAAGGCCGCCAACAGCACCAGAAATCATATTGCCCATGTTTCCCATGCTAACGCCCTTGGCAAGTTTACCTACAATGCCGCCACCAGCGCCACCGCCAACGAGCTGCATAATTAGAGGAAGTAGTGCTTCCATTTTTTTAATCCCTTATAATATTACAAGAAAACCACTCCCAGTTTTCTTTTGCACTTTCACTATAGAAGGTATTTTGCTGATTTTGAAGTAAAAGGTTAACATTTGTTAATAATTGAATTACTATTTTTTTTGCAAATCAACAAACAACAATTTGAGGACATATCATGCGCCAAATCTTCATCACAATAATTAGCATTATATTTATTGGACAGTCTTTTTCTGCTCTTGCGCTAGAGGCAGTGAAAAATAGTTATAAAGACTGGGAAGTGAGTTGCGATATTTATAATATTTGCACTGCAAGCACTGCCTCTATTGAAACAAAAGAGGGAATGCAAAAAGATGTTTTTTCACTACAGCGTGGTGAATATCAAGATTATTGGGAAATTTCACTAATTGCAAATAAGGCAGAGCCAGACCAGCAAGGCTTAATAAATGTCAGTATTGATGATGGCGAGTTAGATTTTGCTACTGGGCAAGATTTTGCTGCTTATGGAGCGCTTAATCAATATTATTTTTTAGAAGAAAAGGCGCAAATATTGCTTGATAGTCTAAAGCCAGCAAACAATTTAACGATTAGTTTTTCTGATGAAGCTGGCAATAATCAAAATAGAAAATTTTCTCTTAGTGGCCTTTCTGCTGCATTATTATTCATTGACGAGAAGCAAAATCAGATCAATATAAAACATATTGCGGGCAAGCCACCAAGAGATAAAATGCTTGTTACCTCGCGTGAACCAGAGCCGTTTCCTAATTATCTATTGGCTGAGCATAAAAATCCTAAATTCTCAGGTTGTGATGCAATAGATGAGCTTGCGCAAGGCTCAGATATTGAATCATTTCGCCTTGATGCAACAAATACCTTGTTTTTAGTTCCCTGCACTGCTGGGGCGTATAACTTTAGCTCTGTGGCTTATATTAAAGATGAATTTGAAACTAAAATGCAGCTTTTTGCTACATATTGGGGGGAGAATGGCTGGAGCGGAACGCAATATTTGGTAAATCCATATTTTGATGAGAAGACTAAAATAATCGGTGATTTTTATAAAGGCAGAGGCATTGGTGATTGCGGCACAACGGGTGTTTGGCAATGGAGTGGATATAGCTTTAGGCTATTAGAATATAGAGCAAAGTCTGAATGCGGGGGAGAAATTGATGATGCAGAGGAGGTTGGTGATTTTCCAATAATATATCAAGCAAAAGATTATATTCCTCCGTTTGAATAAATCATATTTGAGGTTGGCTTTTCTTTTATTTAACCCATATAAGGTAAAACAAATTGAGTGAACAAGGTATTTCTTAAGTGGATTATATGTCTATAGT
>JALSJY010000114.1 GCA_026989045.1 Hyphomicrobiales bacterium
CCCTAACCTTGAGAATGTCGCTATAATTGTAAGTTGGTTTGGTGATGATTTGCGCTGTGGTCATTGTAAAATTAGACCGATGGTTGAAGGGTCGCAGAGGAATATTAAAGGGACTGATTGGGTAGTTAATGGCCTTAGCCGCTCCCAAGCGCCTGTTGTTAGCTGGTCTGGTAATGGCCCTGCTTATGGTGGGACTCCATCAGATAACGCTTTGTTGGCAGCCATTGCTGATCTCAAGGCGCGTGGTTTAAAGGTAACTTTTTATCCACTTATGATGATGGATATTGCTGAAAATAATTCGCTTAATAATCCATATACTCAAACTGCTGGACAGCCCTCTTATCCTTGGCGTGGGCGCATTACTTGTGATCCTAGTCAGGGGCTTGTTGGCACACCTGATAAAACTAGCGCTATCAATGCGCAGGTTGATGCTTTTGTTGGGCAGGCGCAGGTGGGGCACTTTAGTGCATCTGGTGCGACAATTTCTTATTCTGGCCCAGCGGATTGGGGCTATCGTCGCATGATTTTGCATTATGCAAAATTGGTGCAGTTAGCGGGTGGAGTTGATGCTTTTTTAATTGGCTCGGAAATGCGGCAAATGAGTTTTTTGAGAAGTTCACAAACTCAGTTTCCATTTGTAGATGCTTTGGTTGATTTGGCTATTGATGTAAGGTCAATTATTGGCACTGGAACGAAGATTTCCTATGCCGCGGATTGGTCGGAATATTCTGGTTATCAGCCATCTGATGAAGCTGGGAGTAAATATTTTCATCTTGATAAATTGTGGGCAAATAATGCGATCGATGCTATTGGAATTGATAATTATATGCCGCTTTCTGATTGGCGAGATGGCACAGAGCATCATGATGCGCTAATTGCAAACTCACCTTATGATTTGGATTATTTACAGGGTAATATTGCTGGTGGTGAGGGGTTTGATTTTTATTATGGGTCAAGCTCTGATCGGCTTGCTGGCAATCGAAGTGAGATAAGTGATGGGGATTATAATGAGGCTTGGGTTTGGCGATATAAAGATTTAAAAAATTGGTGGGGAAATGCGCATCATAATAGAATAGAGGGAGTGCGTAGTGGTTTGCCAACTGAGTGGGTGGCGCAATCTAAGCCATTTTGGCTAACCGAGCTTGGTTGTGGGGCGGTTGATAAGGGATCAAACTTGCCTAGTGCTTTTGCTGACCCAAAAAGTGCAGAAAATGCTTTGCCATATTTTTCGAATGGTAATGCTGACCCGCTGCAGCAAAGGCAGCATTTAAGGGCGTGTCATTTATATTGGCAACCTGATGGCGCTGATTTTGAAGAGAGCAATAACCCAATCTCAGCTATCTATGGTGGGCGAATGCTTGACCCTGAGCGGATTTATGTTTGGACTTGGGATGCGCGCCCCTTTCCTGCTTTTCCTAATAATCTTTCTGTTTGGTCTGATGGTAAAAACCATGCAACGGGGCATTGGTTGACTGGCCGATTAGGGGGAATGGGAGCAAATGAATTTGTGCAGGCGATTGGCCGTGATTATGGAGTGGAGATAAAATCTGACATTTCTTCAAATGCGCTAGTTGAGGGTTTGCATATTGGCAATGTTACGAATTTGCGTAACGCTATTTCATCTATACTTGATGCTGCTGATTTGATGATTCTTGATAAAGCTGATGGGGTTTATGTAACTAAAAGTTCAAATATGGCTGATTTGAGTGTTTCAAAAAATGAAATGGTTTCTGATAATGGTGAAATTATTTCTCGAACAAAACCTGATTTTTTTGCTGCAATTGGTCATTTTGCTTATTCTTATTCTGAGCGTAAAAAAGCTTATTTGAATACAACAATTAGCGCTAGTTCAACAAAGGGCGAGGGGGTGGCGGCAGTTAATTCTGGGCTTGTGATGAGCGAAGTAAACGCAAGATATGGCGCTCAGATTTCGTTGAAAAAGCTAAATAGCTCTGGTGATGTGATTGAGTTTAATTTGCCATATTCAAATATTACGCTTGAAGTTGGTGATATTATTGATGTCGATGAGCAGGTGAATGGCCCTTTTATTATCACTGAAATTCGTGATGGGAACTTTAGACGAATAAGCGCTCGTGCGGTTGTTGGGCAGGTTAGTTTGTCTGAGCAAGTGGAGCAGGATTTACCTGAAATTACTGGCACGCCAATTGTTAGTTCGCCAGAAATAGTGATTGCGCATTTGCCACAGCTTGTCAGCGCTGATGGTGCTTCGCGTTTATTCATTGGTGCTTATGCATCGCCTTGGCCTTCGCAGGTGACAATTGAAGATGTTAATACAAAAGCGCAGATTGCAAAGTTAACTCAAAGTGCGACAATTGGAATTGTAACTCAAGCAATTGCAAATATGGGGGGGCATGTTTGGGATTATAGCTCGCGCTTAGGAGTTGAGCTTTATGGAGGGCATTTATCCTCTGCAAGTGAATTGGCAGTGCTGGCATCTAGTAATCGTTTGGCGGTTGAAAGAGATGATGGCAGTTGGGAAATATTGGCTTTTGTTGAGGCGGAGCTGGTGGCGAATTCTACTTATTTGCTTTCTAAATTGTTGCGTAATCTTAATACTAGTGAGGGGCAAAGTTCTATTTCTATTGGTAATAGGGTGATGTTTCTTGACCAGAGTGTGGCTATTGTTGATGTGGTGCAGGAGGCACTTGGCTCTAGTGTGTCAATGACTGCTTATGCTGGGGCAAACGATGGCGAAGGGCAAGAAATTTCTGTTGATCTTGATTTAGATGTAGTGCTGCCGCTTGCGCCTGCCCATCTTAAATCTGTGCGAAATAATGCTAGTGATGATGTGGTGATTGACTGGGTTAGGCGCACACGGGTTAATGGTAATAGTTGGGCTTTGGCGGAAGTGCCGTTGGTGCTATTGCCACAGAAATAT
>JALSJY010000115.1 GCA_026989045.1 Hyphomicrobiales bacterium
AAACTGCACCCAGCCAGAAGCCTTATTTGCCTGTGCCATAGCTTTATAAAGTTCCATTGGGGGGATTTTATTTTGTTGCGCAAATGCAGGCGCAAGCAAAGAAAAACAAGCTAGTAAAAATATCAATATTTTTCTCATAAAACGAGCCCTAAAATTCATCTGTTGAAAACCATTGTGATTTAGCTCACAATGTTTGGGACAAATGTGACTAAAAAACTAATGAATTGCAAATCAAAAAACAATGACAAAATTTCCAAATATACTAAGGCCTTGGAATGAGCTAAATAAGCAAGAGCAACTTAACTTGCGGCTCGCTTATCAAGAAGAGCTAGACAGTCAGCCAAAGACATGCTCGATGGACGAAAAAATGCAGCGCTTTATTGCTTGGCTAAAGGAACGTGGAGTTAGCTTTTCGCAAGCTGATTTATATTAAATCCATATCTAAATCTCACTATCAAAAAGCTCTGTCTGCCCAGCAATAAAACCTTGTGGCACGCTGACACCCAAATGATTAAATGCCGTTGCAGTTAACATACGCCCACGTGGGGTGCGTTGGATAAAACCTTGCTGTAATAAAAATGGCTCAACAATATCTTCAAGCGCATCTCGTGGCTCACTAAGAGCGGCGGCAATAGTTTCTATGCCGACAGGGCCGCCATTATAATGCTCAACTATTAGTTCAAGATAGCGGCGATCAAGCATATCAAGCCCTTTTTTATCTACATCAAGCCGCAATAAGGCTTTGTCGGCGGTTTTTGCATCTACCTCACTTGCGCCCTCAACCAATGCGAAATCGGTAACTCGGCGCAATAATCTGCCAGCAATTCTTGGTGTGCCACGAGAGCGGCGAGCAACTTCTAATGCGCCCTGCTCACTCATTTTTACGCCCATCAGCTTTGCGCCACGCGAGACAATTTTTACCAATTCTTCTGGAGTATAAAAATTTAACCGCACTGGAATGCCAAAACGATCACGCAACGGAGTGGTTAAAAGCCCTGCACGAGTGGTTGCGCCCACAAGAGTGAATTTTGCAAGATCTATCCTAACCGAACGGGCGGCAGGGCCTTCGCCAATGATTAAATCAAGCTGAAAATCTTCCATTGCTGGATAAAGAATTTCTTCAACCGCTGGGGAGAGTCGATGAATTTCATCGATAAACAACACATCTCGCTCTTCAAGGTTGGTCAAAAGCGCCGCCAAATCACCCGCTTTTGAAATAACAGGGCCTGAAGTTGCTCGAAAACCAACGCCCAATTCTTTTGCTACAATTTGCGCCAAAGTGGTTTTACCTAAACCCGGAGGGCCAACGAATAGCACATGATCGAGGGCATTTTGGCGCTGTTTTGCCGCCTCTATAAACACCTGCAAATTACTGCGTGCTGCCTCTTGCCCAACAAATTGATCAAAACCAGAGGGGCGCAAAGCAACATCATTTTGTCCGTCACGCTCAGCAGATGAATCGGTAAAATCACTCAACTACTCAACTCCTTCAAACCCAACCTTATCAACTTTGCCACCTCAATATCTTCACCCTCTCTTGCGATAATTTTTGCCAAAACACCAGAGGCTTGAGCGCTTGAATACCCTAAATTACTTAAAGCGGAAAGAGCATCAGCAATGTTAGATGGGGTTGCGCCTTCGCCTATTGCGCTTTGCAAGCCTAATGTTCCTGCATCTATTGCGCCCAAATCAGGAATTTTACCCTTTAATTCACTAACAATTCTTTGTGCCAATTTTGGCCCTACGCCATTTGCTCGCCCCATCATGGTTTTGTCTTGCAGGGCAATGGCGGAGGCAATTTCGCTTGGGCTTAGGGTTGAAAGAATTGCCAAGCCAACCTTTGCGCCCACCCCTTGCACGCTGATGAGTGTGCTAAACCATGCTTTTTCGCTTTGAGTGGCAAAACCATAAAGTTTGATAAAATCCTCCCGCACTACCATTTCAACAAATAGGCTCGCCGCTTCGCCAATTTGCGGCAAAGCGCCTAACGAGCGAGAAGAGCAAAAGGCAAGATAACAAACGCCTTGCACATCTAACAAAACATAATCATCGCCATATTCTTCAATTATGCCCTTTAATTTACCAATCATGCTTTTTGCGCCTTTTTATTCCGCCCCACTTCGCTATTAACTCTAATGTCATTCTTAGACGACCCGCTGCGCCAGCGCCGCCTGCGCGGCGAGAGGCGAAGAATCTTAGACCCTTCGACTTCGCTCAGGGTGACAAGTGAGAGTAACGATAAAGAGGAATATTGTAATTTTCTTATCATTTCAAATCCTGAAACCTCCCATATTTTAATAGTTAAACAATATTATTCTTAAGATGAATAGCAAGAACTCTATGGTGAGCGTGGGTGATGGCGATAGCCAATGCATCTGCATCATCAGCACTTGAAAAATCAGCGGTTGGTAGCAAGGTCTTGACCATTAGCTGCATTTGATTTTTATCGGCATGACCCGTGCCGACCACCGACTTTTTCACCAGATTTGCGGCATATTCCCCAACTGGCAAACCAAAGGAGGCAGGGGTCATTAAGGCAATGCCACGAGCTTGGCCAAGCTGCAAAGCCGAGCGAGCGCCAGCACTAACAAAAGTCTCCTCAACTGCCGCTTCATCTGGTGAATATTTATCTATCAAAGCAGAAATAGCTTCAAATAAAAACACTAACCGATTAGCCAGCGCCCCATTAACAGGCGGGGTTATTACCCCACAAGCGATAAATTTAAGCTGATTGCCACTAGATTCAACAATCCCCCAGCCACAGCGCCTTAAACCCGGATCAATCCCAATAATTCTAGTGATTCGCCTATTATTTTCCATATTTCCACCTATTCACATTTTTTCTATCATAGCAAGAAAAAGGTGAACAAAAGGGAAACATTGGGTGGTGT
>JALSJY010000116.1 GCA_026989045.1 Hyphomicrobiales bacterium
TTCGCCAAGATGTGCCAGTTAATGAAAATCATGAATTTCATTGTGAAAAAACCGCAAATGCCAAGGGTGGTTCAAGCAAGGGTGGCGCTGGTAAGTTTCGTAAATTCTCTCGTAAGAAAAAAAGCAACGGTGGGGGCAAAAAATGGGCGACCAACTCATCAGGAAATAAGTCTTTTGACAATAATTCCTCAAAAAACAAACCGTCAGCAAATAAATCACGTGTTTTTAAGGGTCGCAAAAAGCGTGCAAGAGACAAAGCTGCTTAAGTGAGATAAAGCAGCCTAGAATAGACAAAGCTATAAAATTTATTTTGAAATATTATGAAGAATAAAGACAAAATATTTTCTGTTGCACCAATGCTGGATTGGACAGATCGCCATTGTCGCTATTTGCATCGCCTGCTTAGTAAGCGGGCTGTGCTTTTTAGTGAAATGGTGACAAGTGCCGCTATTATTCATGGTGATAAAGATCGCTTGCTTGGCTTTAATGAAAAAGAACAACCAGTGATTGTGCAGATTGCTGGATCAGACCCAGATGAATTGGCGCGAGCAGCAGTTTTTTGTCAAGAATATGGCTATGACGAGATAAATCTCAATGTTGGCTGTCCGTCTGATAGGGTGCAATCTGGCAGTTTTGGCGCTTGTTTGATGAAAACACCTGAGCTGGTTGCTCAATCTGTTAGGGCAATGGTTGATGCTTGTGATTTACCTATTAGCGTGAAATGTCGTATTGGGGTTGATGATCAAAAGCCAGAAATTGCGCTAAATCAACTGGCTGATGAAGTGGTTGAGGCTGGAGTTAGCTCACTTTATGTGCATGCTAGAAAGGCTTGGTTAAAGGGGCTAAGCCCGAAAGAAAATCGCGATGTGCCGCCGCTAGATTATGAAATAGTTTACGCTTTGGCTGAGAGATTAAAGCCTTTGCCTGTGATTATAAATGGCGGCATTGAAATTATTGATGAATGTAAAAATCATCTAAAAAAATGCTCGGGTGTTATGCTTGGCCGCGCCGCTTATCATAACCCAATGTTGTTAGCAGATGTTGATAGTGAGTTATTTGGTGAAGAAAAAACTATTCACTCAATTCATGATATTATGCAGCCGATGATGGACTATGCGCAAAGCGAAATATCAAAGGGCGTGCGCTTAAATAAAATCACCCGCCACATGCTTGGGCTGGCCGCTGGCCAACCCGGAGCAAAGACTTTTCGCCGTATTCTTACGGTTGATTCATGCGTTGAGGGGGCGGGAGTTGAGGTGATTGAAAAAGCCTTTGAAGCGATTAACCTATAGTGAATCAATTACTTTTTGTAATTTATCACGCACACCGCCTGCAATTTCTGCAAGTTTAGGATTATCTACTGCCTGCATTGATGCTGCAGGGTCAACAGCACTAACCTTTGTTTTGCCATGCTCATTTACCTGCACCACAACATTACAAGGTAACATTGTGCCAATATTTGGCTCAGCCAATAATGCTTTATGGGCAAGGCTTGGGTTGCAAGCACCAAGGATCATATAGGGGCGAAAATCGACATCGATTTTTTTCTTTAGGGTGGCTTTTACGTCAATTGTAGTAAGAACACCAAAACCTTCCTCAGCTAAGGCCTTTGTAACAGTTTCAATTGCATTATCAAAATCAAGGTCAAGTGTTTTGTTAAATGTATAGCTCATATTTGCCAGTCTCCAAAATTATATAAGGGAATACTAATATAAACGAATTGATGCTGAAAACAAGTGCCTAATTCATCAACTCTAGTTTATCGCCGATAACAGAATATCCGCTTAGGGTTTGTAAAAAGCTCATGCCCAATAGGCTTGTTTCAAGTGCATTTTCTTTTGCAATAAAGGCTTTGATATTGGAGCGCTCAATATTACCAATTCTGATATTATTTATGCTCATGCTTGAGGCTTGACTTATGCCATTGGCAGTTTGCACTCTTATATTATAGCGCAAATTATCAACATCTATACCAATGGATTTTGCATCGTCATGGCTTAGAACCACGGCGCTTGCTCCAGTATCAAAGACCATTTTTATCTTAACGTCATTAACCGTAACATTAAGCTTAAAAGAGCCAGTAATTGAGCGAGTAAACATTACGCTAGTGCCATCATTTGAAATATTTGCGCTTTGTGGTGCAAATTCCCCCATAACCCGATTAGTAAGAGAAGTAATTTCATTGCGATAGCTATAGCCGATAATGACAATTGCAAAAATGCCAGCCCATAATAATATGCTGGTTATCATTTGCGATAATTTTATACGGCGAGAAAAAGCACCACCCGCAACTAAAATTAAAATAAGCAGTAGCGGAATTATCTGCCCTGTCTGCTCTTGGGTGAGGCCAACGAGTGATCCAGCATCAATTGATATAACGAATGTTAGACCAATGGCAATTAACAAGGCTATTCCAATGAATAACATAATGTTTCCTTTAAACCGCAACAACAAATATGCTTAATATTCCAACCTCTAGCAAAGCTTGCAAAGCACCAATTAAATCTCCAGTTTGCCCGTTTACTTTTTTCTTGCAAAGCCAGCGCCAGCTAAAATTTATTATTATTATAATTGCAATTGCGGCAAAAAAAGCAACAATACCAATAAATGGCGCACTAAAAATAAAACTAAGTATAATTGCAAAGGCCATGCCTATATAAAAAGCCATTTTAGTAAGTGAGCCGACAGAGGCAGAAACACCATCACTTCTAGCGGGGGGGAGCGTTAAAGCCAACCATAAAGCAGAGGAGCGAGAAAGAATTGTTAGCGCAATGAATAAACAAGCCGCAGCCAAAGGGGAGGAAACAGCAATCCCCTCAAGTGCAAAAATTCGCAATCCAAGATAAAGAACTAATGCAGTTACACCATATGTGCCGTGCCGTGGGTCTTTGAAAATCTCCAAGCGCTTTTTAATGCTATGCCCACCAAATAATCCGTCTGCACTATCAGCAATTGCATCTTCGCTCATTGCTCCAGTGATAAGCACCCAAGCGCCAATGCTTAAAGATGCAGCAAATAAAGTTGGCATACCAATTTTAACACCAATATATATTATAAGGGCAGGGATAAGAGCAATTATCACACTAGTGAAAGCAAGGGCAGGGGCAATATTTGATAGTTTGGGTGTCTCGTGTTTCCCATTACCAACTGGCAGGCGAGAATAAAATTGCAAGCCCATAATCAAATCGCTTAAAAAACTTCTATTAACAGCTTTTTGCTTATTATCATTGCCATGAGGCATGCGACTCATAGATTGTTTGTCATTCAAAATATTTTCCTTAATTACTGCGCTTCTAGTCAGTTTTCAAATTTTAGAATGGTGCTTATTATGTCTAATTCAAATAGTCTTGCAGAACAATATACTCAATTTGATATTTTAATACATTCTGTTGCAGATATTGATGAAAATGCTATAAAAGCTGTGCGCGAGCGTGATGGACAATTAACAAAACCAGCTGGATCGCTTGGTGAACTTGAGGGGCTTGTAAGGCATTTGGCAGGTTGGCAGGGTAAGGAAAAGCCAACTTTAAATAATCCGATGGTAGCAATTTTTGCTGGCAATCATGGCGTAACAGCGCAAGGAGTTTCACCCTTTCCTGCTGAAGTTACAGTGCAAATGGTAGCAAATTTTACTGCAGGTGGGGCAGCAATTTCACAAATTTGCGCCCTACATGAATTAAACCTACGCGTGTTTGAATTAGCGCTTGAAATACCAACCAAGGATTTTACGCTTGAGCCAGCCTTAAGCGATAAAGATTGTGCAGCTACGATTGCTTATGGCATGGAGGCGATAGCAGGTAATCCTGATCTCTTATGTATTGGTGAAATGGGAATTGGTAACACAACGGTTGCCAGCGCACTTTATGCGGCTTTATTTGGCGGCACTGGTAGTGATTGGGTTGGCCGTGGTGCTGGTGTTGATGATGAGGGATTAAAAAGAAAAGCTGATGTGGTTGATAAGGGTTTGGCTTTGCATGCAAGCGAGCAGCGCCACCCGCTTGAGATTTTAGCAAGGCTTGGTGGACGTGAAATTGCAGCAATGGTTGGGTCTATAATTGCAGCACGACATAAGAAGATACCAGTTATTATTGATGGGTTTGTTGCAACTAGCGCGGCGGCTGTGGTTTTTGCAATCAACCCAAAAGCTCTCGATCATTGTATTTTTGCTCACACTTCAAAAGAGGCGGCTCATAATATTGTGCTTGAAAAAATGGGCAAAAAAGCTCTGCTTGATTTGGGTATGCGACTTGGTGAAGGCTCGGGTGCAGCATTAGCAGCAGTGTTAGCAAAAACAGCACTGCATTTGCATAATAATATGGCAACTTTTGAAGAGGCAGCGGTTTCAGAAAAATCTAACTAATGGGTGAGATTAACCAGTTTCTGAATATATTTCTAAACGATTGCGTCTTTTGATTACTGCGGCTTGTCCTTTTAGGGTGCGTGCGCTTGGAAAGGTCGCAATTGTCTCTGTGCCAAAACGTAATTTAGAAAATAAGTCAAATCGTCCTTGGTGCATTTCCATGATGTTTTTTACAATTGGCAAGCCAAGTCCAGCGCCAGCCTCTGCTGTTTTATGAGCAAGTGAACCTTGTCCAAATGACGATAGCACGGTAGCAATTTCATCTTCTGGAATGCCAGGGCCATTGTCTTTAACTGAAATAAGTTGAGCGCCATCATTTGAAAGTTTAACAGAAATTTCTACTCTCCCAGATTGGGGGGTGAATTTTATTGCGTTGGATAAAAGGTTTAAGATTACTTGGCGAACAGCTCTTTCGTCAGCCCAAAGAGAAGGTAAGTCCTCTTCGTAATAAAACTGATATTCTATCGATTTACTTTTAGCTTTTATTTCAAGCATTCTGTGACAATCTCTTGCAATATCAACTAGACTGATAGCAGATTCACTCAATTCATATTTACCTGCTTCAATTCTTGATAAATCTAAAAGTTCATTGATAAGAGTTAAAAGATGTTGACCAGAAGAACAAATATCTGCGGCATATTCTTTATATTGCGGTATTTGATGTGGGCCTAGTAATTCAGATTTTAATACTTCTGAAAAACCGATAATAGCGTTTAGTGGAGTGCGTAATTCGTGGCTCATAGTTGCAAGAAAGCTTGATTTAGCAATGTTGGATTGTTCAGCATGCCTTCTTGCCTCATCGGACATATTTTGTGCTTCTTTTAATTCAGCAATCAGACTGTCTTTTTCTGCTCTATGCTCTAATGTTACTAATTCTGACCTATGTAATTGGCGAGCTAGAAACAAAAAGAAAATCTCAGCCCCAAAAACAAGAATAGCGAGAGTGTAATTTAACATTGTGCCTGTAATTATCAGACTTAAACTAACAGCAATAGTTGCTGGCATGGTGCTGGCCAAAGTTGCATTGGGTAATGAGCGAGTAAAAAGTGCATTTGTTGCAATTCCAATAAGGAAAATTGCAAACATAATAATTGTTAAGCTGTCTCCAGACCCCAAAAAAGAGAATAAACCTAAACTAGCCCAAGAAAAACCATAAATAGCTTCAAAAAATATTACTCGATTTGACCATTGGCGAAGATTTGCACGATTTTTGTTAGTTTTTTTATATTTTGAACAGGTGAAAACAACTAATGTGTTTGCAACTATAATAATAGAGGCAAATAAAAGCACAAAAATATAGTCAATCCAGATAGAAGAAAATGCAGCGATAATTGCAACAATTATTGGAATTATGAGTAATGTTGAACTTCGTGTATCTATATATTCGGCGAATAATTCTTTATCGTAAGAAATATTTGTGCCAGAGGTTGAGGCAAGTTTTTGACGAGTTTCTAATGCTGCACGTTGTGCGCTTTTTTTATGCTGGTTTTCAAAATTAGTTTTTGCCCATGTTTGGTTTTTATCGTTCAAAACTATACTCATACTATACTAATTGACACTAGGAATATTTACCACTGGGCAAATAGACTATCTAAGATAACATGAATGAAGTTAAGATCAGGTTGAAATGATATATTATAAGCGATTAAAAAATAAATTTAAAAAACTCACTGGATGGTTATCTGTCTTGGTATTGTTTGGAGCTATTGCTTATATATCTTCTTATTTTGAGAAGTCTGATCCATCTAATATGGTTATTGGTCAGGCCTATGCCTCAGATGGCGATAGTTTAAAAATAGCAGGAATTAGGATCCGCTTGCTTGGAATAGATGCGCCAGAACTTCATCAAAATTGCAAAGATAAAAATAATATCACATGGAAGTGTGGTCTGGTATCACATAAAAGAATGGCGAGCTTAGTTAGGGGTAATGAAGTCACTTGTTTAAGTGATGAGGAAGATAGATATGGCCGTTTACTCGCTAAATGCACAGTTGAAAATGTAGATGTTGGCGGAATATTAGTTTTGGAAGGGCTGGCTGTTAGTTATCGTGGCTCTGGTGATTATTTGCGTGAACAGAATGAGGCTAAAAAAAATAAAAGGGGTATGTGGGCGGGGGAATTTGAAAACCCGCAAGATTGGCGAAAAAATAACCCTCGCAATTAAAGAAAAATATTGCTTTTTTGATAGTTTTTGCCTATAAAAAAGCAAGTTTTCTTGTAATAATTGAAAAATGTTAGAAAAACATTCTAAGTATAGGATTTTGCTGGTGGCACTCGATAAGATAGATCGGAAAATTTTAAGCATCTTGCAAAAAGATGCAACCATACCTGTTGCTGAGATAGGTAAAAAAATTGGCCTTTCAACTACGCCATGTTGGCGACGTATTCAAAAAATGGAAGAAGATGGAGTGATTTTGCACCGTGTTGCGGTGCTTAATCCTAAAAAGGTAAATGCAGGGGTAACAGTATTTGTGTCTATTCGCACATCTGAGCATAATGATGCTTGGATGCGTAAATTCTCAAATGTTGTTGAGGGGTTTAGCGAGGTGGTTGAATTTTATCGCATGAGTGGTGATGTAGATTATATATTGCGGGTTGTTGTTCCTGATATTGCTGCTTTTGATGTGTTTTATAAAAAATTGATAAAGCAAATCCCGCTAAGCGATGTTAGTTCATCTTTTGCTATGGGGCAGATTAAGTATACAACTGCATTGCCACTTGAATATATTGCAATTGAAAAAGAGTAATTCCTCTTACATTGCCCGTTATGGGTGATTTATTTTTTGCAAATGGAAAGTTATGGTAAGCAAAAAGGCCAGCAAATTGCTGACCTTTTTATAATTTAATAATTTTGGCTAGTTAGCGCCTTACGATAATCCTAGCGCCAACTTTTACCCGATCATAAAGATCAATAACATCTTTGTTGGTTAACCTAATGCAACCCGATGATACTGCTTTACCAATTGACCAAGGCTCTGTTGTGCCATGAAGGCGATAAAGAGTGCTGCCAACATAAAGCGCCCGTGCGCCAAGCGGATTTTCTATACCTCCAGGCATATAAGCTGGAAGTCCAGGAACGCGTTTGCGCATAGCTGCAGGAGGTGTCCAGCCGGGCCATTCTGCTTTGCGAGAAATGCGGTTTGTGCCTGCCCATTGAAAGCCCTCGCGACCAACGCCAATGCCATATTTCATTGCCTTGCCATTTTCTAATACTAAATAAAGGCGACGCTCAGATGTTTCAATAATGATTGTGCCAGGCCGTTGCTTTGTTTCATATGGTACAATTTTTTTCTTTATTGAACTTCCACGGCGATTAGATGCTTGTCTTTCGCTTGGCTCTTCCCATTTATTTGTATCTGTATTATAAATTCTTGCTGCATTTGCAGGTGAAAAAAGTGATACTGAAAGTATGCTGATAAAAATCAGTGCTATAAATTTTTGAATATTTTTCATTATTCCCTATTATTCCTTTTATTTCCAGTGGCAATGTTATTTCTTGCGAGACTATGCTTTTAGCAAATATTAATTAGTGGATAAATAACATTGCATGGTTAATTTTCTATCTTGAAATTTTTAATATGAAAAGTCATAGAATTGATAGCTAACGTAAAAATTGCACAAGAATGCTTAATCTGTTGCTAAAATGCCTCTTTTTAAGTTCAACTTTTCGTGAGTGATGATAAATATAATTTATTTAGGAGCAGGTAATGAATGATTCGCCAAAATTTAAAGCAGCACAGGAGGCAATTAAAGAGATTGAAAGCGGTCAGAAAATTGGTTTGGGGACTGGCTCAACGGCTCGATATTTTGTTGATATACTGGGTGAAATGGTTGCAGATGGGTTTGAGTGTATTTGTGTGCCAACTTCGATTGAAACACAAAATCAGGCCTTGGCTCTTGGTATTAAGTTATCGAGTTTAGATAAGCTTGGCGAGCTAGACATCACTATTGATGGTGCTGATGAAGTTGATAGCCAATTGACCTTGATAAAGGGCGGAGGTGGGGCGCTTTTGCGTGAGAAAATAGTTGCTGATGCTTCAAAACGTATGATTGTTATCGCTGATAGCTCAAAAATGGTTGATGTTTTGGGTGGTTTTGCACTTCCCATTGAGGTGAATAAATTTGGCTTAGGAGCTACAAAAAATAGATTAGATGAAATTCTTAAAAATTTTGATGCAAAGGGTGGTTTAACTTTGCGAAAAACTATGAATGGGAAAGATTTTTTAACTGATGGTGGGCATTTAATTTTTGATGCTGATTTTGGCCGCATTTCTGATGCAAAAGCCTTATCAACAAAATTATTAGACGTTCCAGGAGTTGTTCAACATGGCTTATTCATTGATATGTGTGATGTAGCTTTTATTGCTGATAATGATAGTGTAAAACGATATGATGGATAATTTATATTTTAAAAAAATGAGAGATTTTGATGATTAAAATTAAAACTAAAAAAACATTTATAAATATGAAAATGATTTCAGCTATTTTTATTAGCTTATTTATTTCAATAGCACCTTTAAGTGCACAAGAGTTAGCGCCAGAGCATTTGGAAATAGCGCGTAAATATGTTGATCTTACTGATCAAGCTAATATTTATGAGGTGTCTTTGTTGAGGGCTGGTGTAAATACTATGAAAACCCTTATCAGTAAAAATCCTGAAATAAAGGATCAACTTAATGAGGCTATAGGAAAGACAATTGCTGAATATGCTCCAAAAAAAGATGATTTATTTAATCAATTTGCTAGAATTTATGCATTAAGATTTACCATAGATGAATTGCAGGAAATAGTTGCTTTTTATGAAAGTGATGTTGGTAAAAAGCTTGCTAAAGAAAATGCGGCTGTAAACAAAGAATTAGCGGCTGTTTTGCGAATTTTTGAGAGTAACTTGAATAATGAGTTTTTTGCAAAAGTCCGCTCTAAGTTGAAAGAAAAGGGGATTGATCTTTAGCTTTTAAATTATAATATCTAATTGTAATTGTCCCCGCCTTGTGCGGGGACTTTTTTTATGCAACTTGATTGGTTTAATAATTTATTTTTTAGGAAATCTCATGTCTGGTATTTATGACTTAATAGTAATTGGCGGTGGTTCTGGTGGAGTTCGTGCTGCAAGAATGGCTGCAACTTATGGTGCAAAAGTTGCGATAATTGAAGAATATAGATATGGCGGCACATGCGTAATTCGTGGCTGTGTTCCCAAAAAGCTTTTTGTCTACGCTTCTCGTTTTCCAGAACTTTTTGAAACTGCAACCTCGTTTGGTTATGATATAAAGGCAAGTTTTGACTGGCAGACCTTGCTGGCAAATAAAGACAAAGAGATAACCCGCCTAGAGGGTCTTTATAAATCAAATCTGCAAAGGTTTAATGTAGAAACGATTGAGGATCGTGGCATAATTGAAGGTCCAAATAGCGTGCGCCTTGTAAATGGTGATAAAGTTTTAGAGACAAAGCGTATTTTAATTGCCACAGGTGGTGAGCCGTTTAAGCCCAATGTTGAGGGCGCAGAATTGGGTATTACTTCAAATGAAGCGCTTGATTTTAAGACATTGCCAAAGTCAATTCTAATTGAGGGTGGTGGGTATATTGCGGTTGAATTTGCTTCGATATTTTTAGGGCTTGGGGTGAAGGTCTCGCTGGCATATCGGCGTGATTTAGTGTTGCGCAGTTTTGATGAAGATATTCGTAAAGATTTAGAAAAAGACCTTAGAGCAAGAGGGCTTAATCTTCATTATCAGGCAACAATTACTGAGCTTAAAAAATCCAGTGGTGGGGTGACGGCAAGCTTTAGCAATGGTGAGACTGCAGAATTTGGGGCAGTGATGTTTGCAACTGGGCGCACACCCAATGTTAAGGGGCTTGGGCTTGGCAAAGCTGGTATTTCGCTAAACAGCAGTGGCGCAATAGATGTTGATGATTATGCGCAAACCATGTGTCCATCTATCTATGCAGTTGGTGATGTAACAGGTCGGGTGCAACTAACCCCTGTTGCAATTCGTGAGGGGGCGGCATTTGTTGAAACTATCTATAATAATAACCCAACGAAAATCGATTATTCGCTAATTCCAACAGCGGTTTTTACCGATCCAGAAATCGGCACAATCGGACTAAGCGAAGAAGAAGCTGTTAAAACCTATAAGAATATTGATATTTATATCGCACGCTTTCGCCCAATGATGAACACACTTGGTGATAAACAAGAAAAAATGCTGTTTAAATTGATAACAAGAAAAAACGGCGGACGAGTGCTTGGTTGTCATATTTTGGGGCATGGTGCGGGTGAAATGATCCAGCTAGTAGCTATTCCAATGGCAATGGGCGCATCAAAACTTGATTTTGATAAAGCAATAGCAGTTCACCCCACGGCGGCGGAAGAACTTGTAACCTTCAAAGCACCTAGTTATACTTATGAGAATAGTGAGAAGAAAGAGTAAAGGGCAGGAATAAGAGAAATGAGTAAACTCAAACATTTTTGGATTTTTCTCTTAAAGTAATTGTTATAAATATTCTGGTTATTGCACTGCTAACGTCCGTGCTTAGGTATGCTTCTCTAAGTATAAAAAGCCGTGATTAAATATATTTGAATGGTTGAAATAATATAATATATGGTGATGAGGAAGAAAGCCAACCTCACATCAAAATAATTAAAATTCAAACACTTGCCGAACCGAACGTTACGTTACGGTGATATTTATTTTCTGAATAGTAATTAGTGTGTTTTGCTTAACAAGGGAGTTGCTTGATATTGAAATAGTTATTTTTGCCATTGGCATTATTATTATACCTGCACCAGCGCCTTTAGTCCCAGCCCAATACCATAGGCAATACCAGCTGCTGTCATTCCTATTGCGAAGGTTTCTAGAGCGCTTATCCACCATCTTTGCATTGACCAAAGAGATTTAGCTGCCCCAATTGCTAAGAAAACAATTCCAACCATTATTGAAGCTATTAAAGCGCTAGATTGTAGCCCAAAAACAAAAGGAATAAGCGGCACAGCGCCACAAATGCAAAATGCGATAAAGGTTGCTATTGCCGCTTTCATTGGGGAGCGTTGAACTTCACTCAGCCCGTATTCTTCAGATAGCATAACATCTATCCAAATATCTTCTCGTGAGGTTATTAGCTCTACCATGGCTTCTAATTCTTCGCCCTTAAAACCTTTCCGTAGGTAAATTTGCCGCACTTCTTCTTTTTCGCCTTCTGGATATGTGCGAATATGGCGTAACTCAATATCTTTTATTCTCTCAAAGTCATCATGCTCAGATTTTGTGCCAGAATAATTTGCAGCCGCCATTGAGAAACCATCGGCAAATAGGTTCGCCACCCCAAGCACCAACACAACACCAGCCGAAAGCTCAGCTCCTACAACGCCTGCCATAATAGCAAAAGTTGTTACAGCGCCATCTATGCCGCCATAAATCCAATCTCTAAGATAATTTACACTTGGCCCTTTTTCTAGGCGCTCGGCAATATCGCTTGGTTTATGGGAATGTTCCATAATTAAATCCTAGTTACCAAAGACTACTCGATTCGTTAATGTCGATTGTATTTTCATATTTTGATAAATTCTAGGTCTTTTTAGAAAATCAATCAATTTACTTTGAAATATATTAATTTTGCTTTAGGAAGCTACCATTAGAAATATAAAATTAAACCAAGCAAGATTATTGAGTGTAAAATATGAGTGAATGGACACCAAATAGCTGGCGGCAAAAACCATTGTTGCAAGTTCCAACATACCCAGATGCAAAAGCATTAAAAGAGGCTGAGGAGCGGCTCGGGAGTTTTCCTCCATTAGTCTTTGCTGGTGAAGCAGATGATTTAAAGAAGCGTTTGGGCGAAGTTGCACGGGGCAGGGCATTTTTGCTGCAGGGCGGCGATTGCGCTGAGAGTTTTGCTGAGCATGGTGCAGATCATATCCGTGATTTTTTTAGAGTGTTTTTGCAAATGTCTTTGGTTTTAACGCATGGCGCATCTATGCCTGTTGTTAAGATTGGCCGAATTGCAGGGCAGTTTGCAAAACCTCGCTCAGCCGATTTTGAAACTATTGATGGGGTGGAGCTTCCATCTTATCGTGGTGATATTGTCAATGGCATTGAGTTTGATGAGGCTTCTCGTATTCCTGATCCTGCTCGTATGCTTATGGCTTATCGACAATCTGCTGCTACTTTAAATTTATTAAGAGCTTTTGCTACTGGTGGCTATGCTAATCTTGAGCGTGCGCATGAATGGACGGCGGATTTTTTAGAAGATTCAAATGCCTATTCTTCTTATAAAGAGGTAGTTGGTAAAATTTCTGATGCGATAAAATTCATGCGCGCAATGGGAATTACTCCACAGAATACACCTCGCTTAAGAGAAACAAAATTTTTCACCTCCCATGAGGCGCTTTTACTTGGTTATGAAGAGGCGCTTACGCGTGAGGATTCTATCACTGGTGATTATTATTCAACCTCTGGTCACATGCTGTGGATTGGTGATAGAACCCGCCAGCCAGATGGAGCGCATGTTGAGTATTTTTCTGGCATAGAAAACCCTATCGGAATAAAATGCGGGCCAAGCATTAGCAATGAAGATTTGCTTATATTGCTTGATAAATTAAACCCAAAGAATGAAGCAGGACGCATCACATTGATTGCAAGATTTGGTGATGGAAATGTAGAAAACCACCTGCCACGTTTAATTGAAACAGTGAAAAAATCTGGTCATATGGTTGTTTGGTCGTGCGATCCAATGCATGGCAATACTATAAAAGCATCCTCAGGATATAAAACAAGACCATTTGATAAGGTGCTGGGGGAAGTTAAATCATTCTTTAAAATTCACCGCGAAATGGGAAGTTATGCAGGTGGTGTGCATGTTGAGATGACTGGTTCGGACGTAACAGAATGTGTTGGTGGTGTATCTGCGGTAACAGAAGATGGACTTTCTAACCGTTATAATACACATTGTGACCCACGTTTAAATGCTTCTCAATCGTTGGAATTGGCGTTTTTAATTGCAAAAGAAATTTCAAGCTGAGAAAAATTTATAAAGTTTTAGCACTACATTAACCCTAACAAGTCATAAATAGCTCCAAATCAAGCATTTGCTTTTGGAGATATTATGTCGCGTTATTTTTTAACTACTGCTTTAGTTGTATCACTTTTAACTAGTCCTTCTTTTGGTGCTGATATTTTTGGCGCTCAAGATGATGCAAATTTTTTGCGTGATTCATATTCCTCTGAGTGGGATATGAGTGATAATGGTGATCCACTAGATTTTGAAATTGGAATTAGATATTTTTATTCAATTGGCAGTTCAAAATTAACAGTTAACGGTGGAGATTATTCCTCTGAAGATAAGTCTTCTATTGTTGAATTACATGCTCGAATTGATGATAATTCAACCGACACATATTTAAAAGCTAATGTTGGTTATGCTGCTTTAATTGATGGCACTTATGAAACGCCTGAATTTATTGGCGCTCAAACAATGGGTGTTGGCTCGATTGGCTATGTTGGGGCTGATTTTGGTTATATGCCATTCGGAAATAATGATATTCGTTTTGGTGGATTTATTGGATATAAATATTCAGCTGATAATCCAAATATGGGGCGTTCTAACTTTATTACTGATTCTGGTGGTGGAGATAGCAAAGAAAATATGGTTGAAATAAATGCCTTAAGATTGGGTGCAGTTGCCCGAGCTGAACTTGGAGATATGGTAGATTTAAATATTGAAGCGGCAGTAATTCCTTATGCTCATTTATCTGGTGTTTATGGGGCTTTTTATATGCCAGACTTTGTAAGTGGGGGCACAAATTTTACACAAGGGTCTGAGGGGACATTATCAGGTAATCTTTATGGTGCAGAAGCTGAAATGATGTTAGGTTTTCATGCAACTGATGAGATTACCTTAAGAGTTGGCGGTCGTGTTTCTTATCTTACTGGTGATGCCTCAATGAATTATACTGCTCGTGAAGTTGGAAATCCTATAAACGCACAAAATTATATAGCACCAGTTTCTGGCCTTGAGTTTTTGCGCTATGGAGCTTTGGTAGAGCTTACGGGTAGGTTTTAGCTCTTTAGATTTATTATTTTGCTAAACTTGAGCACTTGCTCAAGCTAAGTTAGCAAGGTATGACTTGCACATATTTTTCTTTTTTAAGTTGAAAATTTGTGATTGATAAACTTCGTATAACATTGGCACAGCTAAATCCAAGCGTTGGCGCTATTCAAGAAAATCTTGATATGGCGCTTGAAATGTTTGAAAAAGCACAGAAAGCTAATGCCGATATTTTGATGTTTTCTGAGCTGTTTTTAACTGGTTATTTCCCTGATGATTTATTGTTTAAGCCGCAATTTATTGCTGATGCAATTGCAGGGGCAGAGCAGCTAGCTAAGGCAACAAGAAATTATGATTTTGCGCTTTTACTTCCAACAATTTGGCAAAAGAAGAATAGGCTTTATAATGCAATTATTCATGCCGCTAATGGTGAAATAAAAGATGTTCGTTTTAAGTATGAATTGCCTAATAATGATGTTTTTTATGAGAAACGCTATTTTGTTGCAGGTAAATTGCCAAAGCCTGTAACCATTAAGGGCGTAAAAATTGGTCTGCCGATTTGTGAAGATATTTGGCACACGCCAGTTTGCAAAGCTTTAGCTAAAAAGGGTGCAGAATTATTACTCTGCCCTAATGGTTCACCCTATTGGAAGAATAAACATTATCAGCGCCGTGAGCTTGTGCGCTCAAGGGTTAAAGAAACTGGCCTTCCAATGTTATATCTAAACCAAGTTGGTGGGCAGGACGAATTGGTATTTGATGGTGCTTCTTTTGGATATAATGCCAAGGGTGAATTAGCATTTGAGGGTGAATCTTTTAAAGAAGATTTTATCATCACTGATTGGAAGCGCTTTAAAGATGGTTGGCATTTTGAAAAGGGACGCAATGTTGCGCTTGTTTCAACTGATGAAGCGCCATGGCGAGCTTGTGTTTTAGGATTGCGAGATTATATAAGAAAAAATGGCTTTCAGCGAGTTGTGCTTGGCCTGTCAGGTGGAATTGACTCTGCAATTGTTGCGGCAATTGCGGTTGATGCGTTGGGGGCAGAAAATGTGCATTGCATTATGTTACCCTATAAATATACTTCTGATGAAAGCCTTAAAGGTGCCAAACATTGCGCCAATAATCTTGGTGTGAGATATGATGTTATTGCAATAAACCAGCCAGTTGAAAAATCATTGCAAGAGCTAAATCCAATATTTGAGGGTTTAGAGCCAGATGTGAGTGAGGAGAATATTCAATCTCGCATGCGTGGTTTAATTCTTATGGCTATTTCTAATAAGTTAGGCTCAATGCTTTTAACAACTGGCAACAAATCAGAAATGGCGGTTGGATATGCTACGATTTATGGTGATATGAATGGTGGTTTTAATCCAGTTAAAGACCTCAGCAAAATGCAAGTCTATCATTTGGCTAATTGGCGCAATGAAAATAAGCCAGATGATTGTTATGGAAAAAGCGGTGAAATAATTCCGTTATCAATTATCAATAAAGCGCCAAGTGCTGAATTGGCTGAAGGGCAGTTAGATCAAGATAGCTTGCCCCCCTATCCTGTGCTTGATGCAATCTTAGAGGCGCTGGTTGAAAAAGAAATGTCGGTGGCGCAAATAGTTGCGCTTGGTTTTGACAGGGCGCTGGTCAAACGGATTGAGAAAATGCTATACTTGGCGGAATATAAACGCCAACAATCTGCTCTCGGCGTGAAACTTACTAAAAAAGCCTTTGGAATGGGAAGAAAATATCCCATTACTAATGGTTATCGTGATGAAAGTATATAAACATGACTAAAGTCCGCTTTGCCCCTTCCCCTACAGGAAGAATTCACCTTGGAAATGCCCGCACCGTGTTAGCTAATTGGCTATATGCCAAAGCAAATGATGGTGATTTTATTTTGCGCTTTGATGATACTGATAAAGAGCGCTCAAAGCCAGAATATGCTAGGGGCATTGAAGAAGATTTAGCTTGGCTTGGTGTAAAGCCTGCCAAAATAGTTGCGCAATCTGAGCGGTTTGATCTTTATGATGCGGCGCGTGATGAGTTGATTGCAATGGGTCGGCTTTATCCCTGTTATGAAAGCGGCGATGAATTAGATAGAAAACGCTCTCGCGCTAGAGCAATGGGGCGGCCACCAATTTATGATAGAGCCGCTTTATTGATGAGCGAAGAGGAAAAACAAGAGTTTGAAGCTAAGGGGCGTAAACCCCATTGGCGCTTTAAGTTAGACGGTAAACCAGTTGTTTTTAGCGATCTTATTCGCGGTGAGCAAACGGTCAACACAGCATCAATGTCTGACCCTGTCTTAATTCGTGAAGATGGCACATATTTATACACTTTGCCATCTGTGGTTGATGATCTTGATCTTGGCATTACTCATATTATTCGTGGTGAAGATCATGTGAGTAATTCTGGTGTGCAGGTTGAAATTTTTGAAGCTTTGGGTGGTAAAGCGCCAGTTTTTGCACATCATAATTTATTGAGTGATGAGCAGGGCAAGGGTTTATCAAAAAGGCTTGGATCTCTCTCGTTAATGAGTTTGCGTGAAGCAGGTTTTGAGCCAATGGCTATTGCGATTATGGCAATAATTACAGGAACAAGCCTGCCTGTTGAGCCAGTTGCATCGCTTGATGAGTTGGCTAAAAAGTTTGATTTTTCTATTATTTCGCGTGGGCCTGCTCGCTATAGCCAAGCGGAATTGGAAACATTAAATGCACGTATTTTGCATGATATGCCTTATGCTGAGGCTAAAACTCGCCTTGAGAAATTTGATTTGGCTAATGAAGATTTGTGGCTGACTTTACGTGAAAATCTATCTAAATTTGATGATATTAAAGATTGGGCAAAGCTTGCAAATGGCCCAATTACACCAATCATTGCAAATGAGGATAAAGATTTTATTGAGTTGGCGGCAAAGAATTTACCTGCCGAGCCATGGGACCAAAACACTTGGGGTCAGTGGACAAAAGAGCTTAAGAGCCTGTCTGGACGTAAAGGGAAAAGCTTATTTATGCCGCTACGTTTAGCTTTAACTGGTCGCTCTGATGGCCCTGAACTTAAGAGTCTGTTGGTGCTGATAGGGCGTAAAGAGTGTTTGGCCCGATTATCCGAATAGTTTTACCGTTTGATGTGAATGTTTTAATTGGCTGTGTTGTTTTTGGCGCGGCAATTATTTGGGCTGGGCGCTCTTCGCCTTCTTGATATGGTCTAGCGCGAGGTAGAGGCACAAATATAGCTTTTGCTATCTCAGTGACAGTAATTTTTGTTTTTTGGCGTGGATCGCGAATTGGCATTGGGAAGCTCTGATCCTCAAACATTATCATTGTTCTTGCAAGGCCTGTGGTTTCATTTTTCACTAGTTCAAAAAAGCCAGATGATGTTTTTTTCTTAAAAATATCACTTGCAACAAATTCACGCCGATAAAGGAAAGCATTTGGTAATGATTTATAGGGAGTCCCAGCCAAATTTATCATTTTATCAGCGTCTTCACCTGGATTTTTGTGATAATAAAGCTCAACCTCAAACCCGTTCGATTGATCGGAGCAGGTTTTTTCATCATAGGCTAGATATTGCCTTGTGGTAGAAAAACTAATTGGCCAATAATAACCATCAGAAACCCGCACACATAATGTTCTAATTGTATTTAAATCAATACGGACATTTGGAGCATCTGTTGTGAGGAGTCTTTGATCGTTACCAAATAAAATATCGAATAATGATTTATTATTATTTTGAATTGAATTAAAAGTAGCAGAGCTTGGTTTGGTGCAAGTATTATTGGCAATTCTTTTCAAAACACCTTCACGCTGACGTGCTATAGTTTGGCCTGTGCTAATTTTGACCTGTGATTTTTTAAGGTCACTCCTTCCTCTAATAATAATTCTTGCTAGAGAACGGCATTGACCAGTTAGTTTTTTCTTTGCTTTCAAAACTTTTTGGCAACCAGTTCTAACAAATTTCCTTTCAGTATCTT
>JALSJY010000117.1 GCA_026989045.1 Hyphomicrobiales bacterium
CCAACAAGTGGCAACTCCAACAAGCGGCTGATGAATTTGCTCAGAGGTTAAACCCATCGCATAATAATAAGAGCGATGCGGCGCACGTGCCGCCCCTTCTGTAACATGACGGCTTGGCAGTTTTGCTTTATCAAATTTATTTTTATTACACATATTTTATTCCCCCGAAGTGTGATTGTTCAATATCATCTTTGTGATGTTTTTATCGAACACACAGAACGGCGCAAGAGCAAAATGAAAATTTATCAAACTTTGTTTAATGAGAGATTGTGTCACAAACTAGGGTTAGAGCTATTTAGGAAATATTTTTGCCTAACTGTTGCGGATATGTAACGGTTTTATGACTAGTTTTAACAAAAGCCCGACTGAGATCTTCAGTCGGGCTTTTCTATCAACTTACTATATAATCGCTCCACGTACCTTTGCAGATATCCATTCAGAAATTATCACCGTAAGCAATATCACCAGCAGGATCATCGAAACCTGAGTCCATGCAAGAGTGTTAATTGAGCCACTCAGCTGCAATCCAATGCCCCCCGCCCCTACAAGGCCAAGAATGGTTGAGCCACGCACGTTGATGTCCCAACGAAAAACTCCAACACCAACAAAGGTTGGTAATACCTGCGGCACAATGGCATAAACTATCTGCTGCAGACGGCTAGCCCCAGTGGCCTCAATAGCCTCCACCTGAACTGGATTGATTTCTTCAATTGCTTCATAAAGTAGCTTAGAAAACCCACCTATGGATCTTAAGCCGATCGCAATAGTACCTGCTAGAACACCTGGCCCTAAAATGAACACTAATATCAATGCCCAGATGAGCGAATTGACTGAACGTGATGTCACCGTGATAAAAAGCGCAAATGCCCTTACCAGCGGATGGGGTGTGGTGTTTCTAGCTGCCATAAATGCTACTGGTATGGAAATCAACATGGCAATCAATGTGCCAAGCGTAGCAATATTTATAGTCTCCCATACAGGTAGCCACAATTTATCCATATAACTCCAGTCTGGCGGCATCATGCGAGAGACAATATCACTAGCTTCTTTGGGCGCACTTTGCACAAAATACCAGTGGGTTTTATCCGAAATAAGCTTCCAAGCAATTGCTGCGACAATCAAACCAACTGTCCACCAGAACAACCTGGCAAGAGATTGTTTGAGAGTGCGACGCTTCCATAAGGGGCCGTCTTTTGTTTCAATTATTGGCATTATTGCACCCACTTTCTTAGGTAACCAGAGATGTATTCAAGCACCATGACAATAACGATAATAATAATCAGTATGGCCGCAGTCGTGTCAAATTCATATCTGCTGAATGAGGTATTAAGGGTAGCACCAATACCACCTCCGCCAACAATGCCGATCACGGCACTTTCACGAAAATTGATATCCAAGCGATACATTGCAAGACCAATCATGCGTGGCATCACTTGGGGTTGGATTGCATAATTGATCCACTGAAACCAGCTTGATCCAGTCACCTTAACCGCTTCAGCTTGTGATGCGTTCATTACTTCTATATCTTCTGCCAGTAGTTTGGCAAAAAATCCTATAGTGCCGATTGATAAGGCAACAAACCCAGCAAATGGGCCAAAACCAAATAACTTAACCGCAAATATAGCCATGATAATTTCAGGAAAAGAACGTGAGGAGGCAATAATTCCGCGACACAGGAAATAGACCCAAGCAGGAGATAGATTACGCGCTGCACCAAGCCCAATAGGAATAGATAATATTATCCCAAAAATAGTCGCACTAATTGCCATCCAAATGCTTTCCATAATGCCATCAAACACGACACCTCGATTATCAGCAAAATTTGGAGGAAAAAACGCTTGGATAAACCTCTGTCCACGTGGAAGGCCTTCCCAAGCCCTCTCCCAGTCTATATCCATCGTACCCAAAGCGAGGGCAAGATATATAGCAAAACCAACCATCAATAACCATCGTAGCCATGCTCTCTTGATAAAGTGAGGACGCTTCCAGTAATCGCTATATGAGGACGTTTGCGAGTTGGTGGTGTTCATGTTACCGCCTCGTCTTCATCCTCATCTTCAACTACTTCATCGATGGTAGCTTCCCAATCTTCTTCACCGTAAATTTCGGTCAAGACATCAGGCGTGAGACCATCGGGCGGCCCATCATAAACAATAACACCCTCTTTAAGACCAACAATACGCTGCGAGAACATTTGAGCCAGCAACACATCGTGAATGTTAATAATTGCTGCAAGACCTCGCTCTTCGCACAATTCATTTATAAGCCGCATGATTTGGCGTGAAGTTTTTGGATCCAGACTTGCGGTAGGCTCATCGACCAACAATAATTCAGGGTGTTGAATTAGCGCACGGCATATGCCCACTCTTTGGCGCTGGCCGCCAGATAATTCATCTGCTCGCTTATCTGCCATATGCATCATTCCGACACGGTCAAGCAAACGATAAGCCTCACGAATATCATCTTTTGGAAATTTGCGTAAAAATGCCTGCCAAAAACCGACATAACCCAATCGACCAGAAAGCACATTTTCCATTACTGTTAATCGTTCGACTAGAGCGTATTCTTGAAAAATCATACCCATGCGACGGCGAGCTTTTCTAAGCTCTCTAGATGACAGAGAGGTCAATTCTAGATCGCCTAGATAGACCTTTCCTCGGGTTGGTTCCACAAGTCGATTGATGCAGCGAATTAAGGTTGATTTGCCCGCACCTGATGGGCCAATTAACGCAATTACCTGTCCATCAGGTATTTCCAAATCAACGCTTTTGAGCGCATCATCGCCAGTTTTGTACCGTTTGCCCAATCCCTCAAGACGCAGCATAAATCCTCCAGTCAAATTTTTTAGAAATTTTATTTTATGTTTATATTAGTTGTAAAGAGCAGCCAGCTCACGAATTTCCTTTGTGATCTGGCTGCTTATTTTATATCAGCACATTATTTGCACTCGTAGCTTACTTCATTAGCTGCATCGATCTGGCGAATAACTGACCAGTCGGTCTTGTAGCTGATACCAATAAAACGATCAGCCTTTTTGAATTCTGCCTTGTAATTATCGTCCCACTCATAAGTCCAAAATGCAGTCTTAATCTTAGCTGTAAGAGTTGGATCAAGATTGTAAACAACCCCATACCCTGTGGTTGGGAAAGTCTGGGACTTGTAAATTGTCCGAATTTTGTCTTCTTCAATAACACCGCCGCGACGTATCAGTCTCTCTAGAACAGAGTTGGCAACCGCTGCCACTTCATAATCACCATTGTAAATACCCAAAATTGAGTTATCATGTTTACCTGAAAATGCTGTGTCATAGTCTTCATTAGCTACCAAGCCAAATTCACCTTTCAGGATCGCTGAAGGTGCCTTGAAGCCAGAATTAGATGTTGGAGATGTAAAGGCCAGAGTTTTTCCTTTGATGTCAGAAGGTGATTGCATATCAGAGTCTACTGGAACAATGATTTCCATCTCATAACCAAAAGAACCATCATTTTTCGCCATCATACCAAAAGGCACAAAACCAGCACAGTTAACAGCAATTGGGTTAGAGCCTGTATTAAAACCTGCAACATGCAAACGACCAGAACGCATAGCTTCTAGCTGGGCTGCATTGGAATCGACTGGAAAGAAAACTACTTTTTTGCCAGTAACCTCTGCCATGTGATCTACAAAACCTTCCCAGATGCTGGCATAAACTGCTGGATCCTCAACTGGAGTATAGGTGAAGATGATAGTGTCTGGATTAACCCAGTCTTTAGGATCAGTAGGCAGATCGGCTGTTAGGTCGAAATTGGTATCGCAATAGGCTGCATCGAGACTACCACGCTCGCAGTCTTGCGATAAAGCTGGTGAGCTGACGACAATAGCGCCCCCTATTAACATTGTAGCTACAGCCGTTGACGTTACTAATAGTTTTTTTAGTTCTTTCATATTTTTTCCTCCCAGAAAATACTTTGTGTCTTTTTATTGTTTCCCTATTTTATTATATTATTACCCTTTAAAAAGACGCTATTGTTTGTAAGCTTTTTTTGCTTAAAGATTAGATTAGCCCAATGAGAGATATTTGACTATAATAAAAATCATTTAAATTATCTATGTGGATAACATCTATGAAATTACTGTAATTTATTAGCTACTTATCTAGCTTAACCTACCCAAGGCAATAGCTAATTTATCAAGCTTTTCACTAGCTTCTCTTTTGCGTTTGCGCTGGTCTTCAATTACATGCTCTGGGGCTTTTGAGGTGAAATGCTCATTTGAGAGTTTTTTATCTACTCCTGCAATTTCATTCTCTAGCTTTGTCATCGACTTATTCAAGCGAGCTTTTTCAACGTCAAGATCAATCACATCACCAAGCGGTAACGCATAAGTTGCTTCATTAAGCACGAGTTGCGCTGAGTTTGTTGGCACACTATCAGTGAACTCGATATTTTGGAGTCTTGCCAGACGTTTAAGTGCTGGTTCTTGAGAGTTTACTTTTGCTTTTGTTTCCTCATTTGCACCAATGATATGCAGAGGAATTTTTGCACTTGCTGGCACATTCATTTCTGCACGAGTTGAGCGAATGGCAGTTATTAAATCTATTAGCCAGCTTATTTCTTTATCAGCATTTTCATTTTCTAAGCCACCTAATTCTGGCCAAGCGGAAATAATCAGCATCTTATCACGTGGCAGTCCATCTTGCGCTGTTTGCGCCCATAATTCTTCGGTTACAAATGGCATGAATGGGTGCAGTAATTTGAGAATTTGATCTAGCACAAAGGCCGCAGTTGCACGAGTTTCTGCCTTTGCTTCTTCATCTTCACCGCCAAATAATGGTTTGGCTAATTCGATATACCAATCGCAAAATCTGTTCCAAACGAATTCATAAGAAGCATTTGCGGACTCGTTAAATCGATATTCCTCAATCGTTCTGGTGACATCGGCAACCGCTCTTGCCGCCGCACCAATTATCCATTGATTAAGCGGGTTTTTTACCGATTTAGGATCAAACCCTGCAATTCGCTTACAATCATTCATCTCTAAAAACCGTGCAGCATTCCAAATTTTTGTAACAAAATTTCGATAGCCCTCAACTCGTGGCAAAGAGAGGCGAATGTCCCTACCCTGTGCCGCCATTGCCGCCAAAGTAAAGCGAGTTGCATCAGCCCCATAAGCATCAATAAGCTCAAGCGGATCAATTACATTGCCCTTGCTTTTAGACATTTTCTGCCCCTGCTCATCACGCACAAGCGCATGAACATAAACGGTTTCAAACGGCTCTTTATCCATAAATTCAAGCGAGGTCATCATCATTCTGGCAACCCAGAAAAAGATAATATCAAAGCCTGTTACAAGAACGGAAGTGGGGTAATATTTCTTAAGCTCTTCTGTGTCGTCTGGCCAGCCAAGCGTTGAAAAAGCCCATAGGCCTGATGAAAACCACGTATCAAGCACATCTGGATCACGCTTTATTTCAACTGGTTTACCATAATGCTTATCAGCAAGCTGTTGCGCTTCCTCTTCACTAGAGGCAACAAAAATCTCACCATCTTGCCCATACCAAGCAGGAATTTGATGCCCCCACCATAATTGGCGAGAAATACACCATGGCTGGATATTTTCCATCCAGTGATAATAGGTGTTTTTCCAATTATCGGGGACAAAGTTCGTGCGCCCCTCTTTAACTGATGCAAGTGCTGGCTTTGCTAGTTTTTCAGCGTCAACATACCATTGCTCTGTCAACATTGGCTCAATCACCACGCCAGATCTATCACCAAACGGCTGGGCAATTACTTTTTCTTCCTCGCCACGATAAAAACCAAGCTCTTTAATCTCTTTCAGCACCAATTTACGTGCATCATATCTATCAAGCCCTTTATAATGTTCAGGCACATTATTTTCAGGCGTGACAATCATTTTCGCCTCGCTATCCATTAAAGGAATAAGCGGAATATTATTGCGGCGTGCGACTTCAAAATCATTAAAATCATGCGCCCCAGTAATTTTCACCGCACCAGTGCCAAATTCAGGATCGGGATATTCATCGGCAATGATTGGAATTTCACGTTCGGCAATCGGTAGGCGCACCATTTTGCCAATCAGATTTTTATAACGCTCATCGCTTGGGTGAACCGCCACCGCACCATCACCAAGCATGGTTTCGGGGCGAGTGGTGGCAATAACAATTTCGCTTATGCCGTCAACTTCACCATCGACCAAAGGATAGGCAAACGACCACATGTGACCATTGACATCTTTTTGCTCAACCTCAAGATCAGAAATTGCAGTTTGAAAAACAGGGTCCCAATTCACCAGACGTTTGTCCTTATAAATCAAGCCCTTTTTATGTAGATCAACAAAGGTCTTCACAACGGCTTTTGATAAGCCCTCGTCCATCGTAAAACGCTCACGCGACCAATCACACGACGCACCAAGACGGCGCAACTGATTAAATATCGTGCCGCCGCTTTCCTCTTTCCATTGCCAGACTTTTTCAATAAAAGCCTCGCGCCCCATCTCTTTACGGCTCGGCAAGCCCTGCTCAGCTAATTGACGCTCAACTACCATTTGCGTAGCAATGCCAGCATGATCCATACCTGGTTGCCAAAGCACGTCTTTGCCTCGCATTCTCTCAAAGCGAATTAGAATATCTTGAATTGTGTTATTAAGCGCATGACCAATATGTAATGAGCCAGTGACATTTGGCGGCGGAATTACGATTGAAAACGGTGTTGCACCCTGTTTTGCGCCAGCACCAGCCTTAAACAGCCCCTGCTCTTCCCAAAGACGATAGGTTTGCTTTTCGGCACTTTTGGATTCGTAGTTTTTTTCAATCATTAAAATACTCACATGGTAAAAACCAAAGCGGCAAAACCACTTTGATATTAAATTCAAAAATCATTTAATTAAAAACAAGCATGAGAGAAAAAAGTCAACCACCCAAGCTATAATTAGGGATTTTTAAGCGCCGCGAGATAGCCGCTCTATCTCTTTACGAACCATGGTTTCAACCACAGAGGGAAGATTTTCATCTAACCAAACCTTAAGCATTGGGCGAAGCATTTCTCTTATCATATTTTCAATTGTTAAATCTTTGTCTGAAAAGCCCAAATTGCCAAGTTTTGCAAAAGCATTTGCAACTGCTGCATCGGTTGCTGGCTCAAGTAATTTTTCTGTCATATCAGAGCTTAAATCTGGGTCTGGCAAAGTACTTGAAATATTAACTTCTGGTTCATCTAGTGTTTCTTCATTTTCAAAAGAAATATCGTCGGTCAAAACCATAGCTGGCGTGGCCTCGTCAATTTCAGATTCATCTATATCAATTTCAGACTCAAGGCTTTCGTCAATAAGATTTTCAGTGCTAGTTTGAATTTCATCAATAGTTTCTTGAGTTTCTTGAGTTTCTTCAACAATTTGATCAGATGTTAGCTTTAGAGCAACATCTTCCATCTCATCAGAGGTTGTTACTTCGTCCAATGCCTCATCATTAACTGTGCTATCAGCTGAATCTGGTGGAACATCATCATCTGAGATTATTTGGCGTATAGAAGAGAGAATATCGTCCATCGAAGGCTCGGTTGCCGCAGCTTTCCCCATATAAATCATCTCCTAAATTACTTTTAATCGTTACAAATACGCAGATACCAGGATCAAGCATCGAGTATTTTTACATTGGCTCAAATTATTATTTAAATCGAGCCAACAAATAAAATATCCACAACATCTGATTCGATAAATAAGTTTAACAATGATTATTGAAAATGCGAAACGAAACAATGAAATTTATGTAATTTTATATGTAAACGGCAAAAAAATACCTATAAAACAAGCATTGGTTGGCATTTATCTAATATTTACTCAACATTTAGTTGGTTTTAATTAGTTAACGCACGCAAATCCTGCCAGACATCTTCAACTTTTTTCGCATAGCCTGCCCCAGTTCTTACCTCTACTCTAAGCCCTAAATCAGATGCAGACAAACGACCTGAAGCCGACAAAAGAGAAAAAGAAGCCACTAACTTACTGGTTGTTGCGCTAATTTCTGCTTCTCTAGCTGAGGTTAACTCAGCGCGGGCATTTAACACATCCAATGTTGTCTTTTGCCCAACATTTCGCTCCTCAATCACACCTTGTAAAACCTGATTACTTGAATAGACAGCCGAACGTGCTGCATCAATTTGTGCCTGTCCATTTTGCACCCCACTCCAAGAGGAAACCACAGCCGCTCTTACTTGATCTCGTGCATTTAACACGTCTATTTCGCTTTTAATCTGGTTAAGATTAGCTTTACGAACAGAAGCGCCCATTGCTCCACCTTGATAAATTGGCACATTAAGTGAAATTTTTACTGTAGCACTTGGTGTGGTTGTCCCAGTTGTAAAACTATGCGATCCACCAATATTGCCAATCAGTTGCAGTGTTGGCCCAAAAGCCGCCTTTGCGACATCTGATGCTGACTGGGCAGCTCTTAATTGTGCTTTTGCAGAAAGAATTGCAGGGTGTAATCTATCAGCCTGATTTTGTGCATCGTCCATTGAGCGAGGAAGCAGCCCAGCAAAGTCATAAGAAAGGCTAAGATTTTGTGGTTTGTGCCCAACCCAACGCTGATAAGAGGCTTGAGCAGATTTCAAATTATTTATTGCAGATTTATAAGAGGCAATACCTTGCGCTAATCTAGTTTCAGCCTGAGCGACAGAAGTTTTTGTGCCAGTGCCAATTTGCAAACGATCTTTTGCTGAGCGAACCTGAGCCTGATAAAAGGCCACATTATCTGCGCGCAATTGAACAAATTTAGTTTCGCGCACAACATCAAGATAAGACGTGGCAGCAGAAAGCAATACGTTTTGTATGGAATTGCGCAATGAATGAGAAGCAACCTCAGTATAGGCGCGAGCCTGCTCAACTTGTGCATCGGTTCTTAAGTTATCAAACAGAACTTGAGAATAAGACAATCCAATTGAGCCAGAAACAGGCGTGCTCACCACTCCAGAACTAGCAACCCAAGAGTGAGATAGATCCGCTGAGGCGTTTATTGAAGGCAGTTTGCCTGCTTTGCGGATTGCTATATCCTCAGCAGAGGCTTTAACACTTAACAAAGCCGCTGCGATTTGCGGATTATTAACATAAGTAGCCTCAAGCGCCTCTTGCAGAGTTTCTGCTTTAGCTACACTAGAAACCGCAACCAAAAAAAACGCCGCAATATATGTTTTTGATAAAAATTTTCTTGTCATACTCAACTCTCCAAGGCACCTATATATATGCTTCTTTAGATAGAAGTCACAATAGCGCTAACAAGATGATTTAAATCATCTGTGGAAAATTTATTAATCGGTGACAGATTTGCAACAGATTAAGTGAAATCACATATCGTTTTACTAATTCTAGACTCTAAAGTGCGAATTGCGCTCTATCTTGACCTAAAGAGAGTGATGGAATTTTTACATCAAACCCTATTCTTTGAGAAACATCCTTGCCAGACTTAACAAATACACTGGCCTTACCAATTGCACCATCTTTAATAACTGCAACTAAACGCCCGCCGTCTCGCAATTGAGATAACAACGCTGATGGCACGCTATCAACCTCTCCCTCAATTAAAATTAAATCAAAGGGCGCTTCTGATGGCACGCCTTTTGAAAGGTCTTTTGTTAAAACTGCACTATTTCCGATATTTAAGTCTGCCAAAACACTCTCAGCTTTCTTTACAAGCTCTTCATCATCTTCAATACCAAAAACAGCGCTACAAAGGCCTGATAGCACCGCAACAGAATACCCTGTGCCGCAACCAACTAATAGTATAATCTCATTTTGTTTCACATCAGCCAATTGAGCAAGGCGAGCAAATGAAGCCGGCGACATCAAATAACGCCCAGATTCTGATAATTTATGATCTGAATCACAATAACTAAGGCTTACTCTGTTTTCTGGAACAAATTTTTCGCGAGGTATTTTCCCCAAACTATCCAGCAGAGCATAATTGGTAACTCCAACAGGACGAATTTGATTGTCGACCATTATTTTTCGTGCTTTTGCAAAATCCTCTTTCACGAAACTCACCTTTTGTTAGTTTTATTCTTGATTGCTAAATATCCCCAACATGGTCAAGTTGCAAGAGCAATATGTTAACTTATTTATTATTATATACCAGCTTATAATGATAGTATTAAAATACTAGCTTGAAATTATGAAATAACTTAAATACAACACCAATCTATCAATGAGGCCACGTGGCGGAGTGGTTACGCAGCGGATTGCAAATCCGTCTACTCCGGTTCGATTCCGGACGTGGCCTCCATTCTTTTATTCTTGTCGCCGTTGGTCGCTTGCGCTCCCGTCCCCGACACCCCCGCCTTTATTATATCTCGCGGGGCGCACCGAAATTAGCATGACGAGCCAAAATGAAACGAAATTTCTCGGCCGCCTTTGTAATCATCAATAAAAGCGTGGCAATCTATAAACTTTAAGTTGTTCACTGCGGTCTGGATTGCTTCGTCGCTTCGCTCCTCGCAAAGACAGGCGCAGAGGTAGCTCATTATGCCAGTAGGCTAGCTTCAGTTCGCAAAGACAAATAAAGTAAAACTCCTGAGCTATATTGTTGCTCTGTCTTATTCACTCTATAGTTGGTCACGTTTCTTACTATTCACTATTTAGGAAAAAAGATGGGTAAACAAATTGCTAGTGTAATTCTTGCAGGTGGCAAGGGAAAGCGGCTTGGCGGGGTTCTTAAAGCTAATTTGAAAATTGGTAGGGTGAGTCTTTTACAACGAGCAAAAAACTCATTATCTGATTCTAATGGCGAAAGAATAATCTCGACTGGCTCTACATCAAAGGAATTTTTTGACCTTAGCCCTAATTGGGTAGCTATAAAAGATTTAGGAAGTGGTGAAATAGAACAAAAAGGTCCACTCGCTGGAATTGTTGCTGGGGTTGATTATCTAGTTAAAAATAATACAAAATCAGAATTTTTAATGTCTTTAGCTGTTGATAGTGTTTTATTTCCTCCTGAGTTTTATAAGTTGGCATTTGAGTTGTTAGACAAGGATATTGATGTAGTGATTGCCAAATATGAGGGACAGATATACCCCACCAATGCATTATGGCGGCTTTCCTCTATTAAAGACTTGCCAAAGCGATTCGATGAAGTCAGCAAATTTGGCATTAAAGGTCTGCTAAAATCATTAAAAGCCATTGAAATGGAAATAAAGTCTGATGATGGATTGGATCCAAGTCAGAATATCAATGATATTTATGATATAATTGCTTGCACAAAACGGCTAAAAAGCTAAAAAATGCACCAACTTGCCCTTCGATGCATTTTTTGGCTTGGCAAGCGAGAACAAAACCGCTAAATGAAGCTCGCTTTATATGAAAATATAAAAGCCATACCATTGTTCCCCGGTAGCTCAGTTGGTAGAGCAGTCGGCTGTTAACCGACTTGTCGTAAGTTCGAGTCTTACCCGGGGAGCCAATTTTTAAATATCCAAAAATTTATTGTTTTCTTGCTTTATAAGAAGTTTGATGAAAAACTTAACACAATAAATGATGACAAAATTTTGGATTCTTAATGGCTTATCTAAAAAATATTATTGGCGCTATTGGCAATACTCCACTTATTCGTCTTAATCGTATCTCTGAACTTACGGGTTGTGAAATTTTAGGAAAAGCCGAGTTTTTAAACCCTGGCCAATCTGTAAAAGATCGTGCGGCGCTTTATATTATTCGCGATGCAGAAAAGAGCGGTAGGCTAAAACCTGGCGGCACTATTGTTGAAGGAACGGCTGGCAATACTGGCATTGGCCTTAGCATGGTTGCTAATGCTTTGGGTTATAAAACAGTTATTGTTATTCCTGATACACAATCCCAAGAGAAAAAAGACGCTATTAAGCTATTGGGAGCGCAGTTAGTTGAAGTCCCTGCTGTTCCATATAAAAACCCAAATAATTTTGTAAGATTTTCACAAAGACTAGCAGAAAAACTCAACAAAACCCTTCCTGAGGGAGCGATTTGGGCAAATCAATTTGATAATATAGCAAACAGGGCAGCACATGAAGAAACAACTGGCCCTGAAATTTATCAGCAATTAGAAGGTAAAATTGATGGTTTTATCTGCTCGGTTGGCTCTGGCGGCACACTTAGCGGTGTAACGAGCGCCCTTAGATCACGAAATAAAGACATTAAAATTGGCATTGCAGATCCAAAAGGTGCAGCGCTATATAGCTATTATGCCAAAGGAGAATTAAGCTCTAGCGGCTCATCAATTGCTGAGGGAATTGGCCAAGGGCGCATTACAAAAAATCTTGAAGGCCTATCAGTTGACTATGCCTATCAAATTTCTGATCAAAGCGCCCTGCCCTATATTTTTGATTTAATTGAACATGAAGGAATATGCCTTGGGGGTTCAAGCGCAATCAATATTGCAGGCGCTGTTGCAATGGCTAACGAAATGGGAGCAGGAAATACTATTGTTACGATGCTTTGCGATTATGGCAATCGTTATCAATCCAAGCTATTTAACAAAGAGTTTTTGGAATCAAAAAACCTGCCAGTGCCAGCATGGCTAAAGAACGACAAACCTGTTAGTCTTGAGGGAATATTTATTACAGAGGAATAGATATTTGTTCGAAATATATTTCAATTTAATTGAAGATTCTCGCATTTTAGCTGCTTTATTTATCATGTTATATGCGCTAGCGGCGGTTTGTGCTATTCGCGAGTTGATGACTTCTCGCACCGCACAGGGAACAATCGCTTGGCTGTTATCATTGATATTCTTGCCATTTCCTACAGCATTTTTATATCTTGCATTTGGCTGGAAATATATGGGTGACTATGCTGCTTTGCAGGCTTTTAGCGGGCGTAAAAACCGCGCAAAAAGAGTACGCGAAATGGGCATTGCCGATGAAATAACTAGCTCTGAGTGGCCAGTATTATCTAATATTACGCAAATGCCATTTTTAGGAGGCAATAAATCTGAATTGTTAATAGATGGCCAAGCAACTTTTGATTCTATTTTTGCTGGTATTTGTGAAGCTAAAAGTATAATTTTAGTACAATTTTATACTATTAAATCTGATAAATTAGGTAATAGGCTTGCGCAGATTTTGATCGAAAAAGCAAAAGCTGGCTTAAATGTCATGGTGATTTATGATGACATTGGCTCTTCTAAATTAAGTAAAAGCTATATTTCTGCTCTAAAACAAGCAGGCGTAAAAGTTAACGCCTTTAATCAGCAACATAAATTCCTACGTATTTATGGGCCCATGAGAATAAATTATCGCAACCACCGAAAAATCGTAGTGGTGGATAATAAAAAAGCATGGGTTGGCGGGCATAATATTTCGGTTGATTATCTTGGTGAAAATCCAAAATTTGGCCATTGGCGAGATACCCATGTCTGTGTTCATGGGCCAGCTGCTTTGTCTTGTGCATTAGTATTTCGTGAGGACTGGGAGTGGGCAACAGGAGAAAAGCTTAACTTTGGATTGCCAGAAATTGAAAAACCAAGAGATGAAACGGTTTTGGTTATGCCAACAGGGCCTGCCGATAAGTTAGAGGATTGTGCGATTGCCTTTAGCGAAGTAATTTCGCGCGCAAGGAAACGCCTATGGATTGTTAGCCCATATTTTGTGCCAGGAGTTGACGTGCAAACAGCGCTTTATGGTGCCGCTTTGCGTGGTGTTGAAATTCGCATTTTGCTCCCTGAAAAAGCCGATCATACATTGGTTTGGTTAGCAAGCTACGCCCATGCAGATAAAATGCTCGAGCACGGCATTCCTATTTATCGGTATAATAAAGGATTTTTACATCAAAAAATAATTTTAATTGATGATGAAATAGCTGGAGTAGGCACAGTAAATTTTGATAATAGATCCTTTTCAATAAATTTTGAGGTAACTTTATGGTTTACTCATAAAAGAATGATTGCAAATATTGAGAAAATGTTGATTGACGATTTTTCACAATCTAGCGCAACTACTAGAGACGAGCTAAAAAAACGTCCGCTTTGGTTTAGAATAGCTGCACAATTTGCTCGGCTATTCTCTCCTACTTTATAGGGCATATAAGAGATGTAATTCAAATAGTTAAAAGGTTTTTTAAAAAAAATGAATCAAATAAATAACCCTTTCATTACTCCAAAATATCTAGCTAATCACCTTAATGATGAAGATATAAAAATTATTGATGCCTCTTGGTATCTGCCCAATATGGCACGCAATGCACACAAAGAATATTTGCAAAAACATATCCCAAATGCTGTTTATTTTAACCTAGATAAAATTGCTGATCGCACGAGTAATTTGCCTCATATGATTGCAAGTGAAGAACAGTTTTCAAGGCAGGTTGGAGAGATGGGAATTTCTCATAAAAATAGAATTGTCATTTATGATAATGTTGGAATTTTTTCATCGGCCAGAGTGTGGTGGAACTTTAGAATTATGGGAGCAAAAAATGTTTATATTTTAGCTGGCGGACTGACAAGATGGGAGGAGGAAGGCTTTGAGATGCAAGGGGGCAATATAGGAATAAAGCCAAATACATTTGAAGCAAAACTGCAATCTGAGTATATTTACACAGCTTTTAAAATTACAAAACTATTAAAAAATGAAACAAATCAAGTCCAGATAGTTGATATGCGCCCAAGGGATAGATTTATGGGTGAGGCTGATGAGCCTAGAATTGGGCTAAGAAGAGGACATATTCCTTATTCAAAAAATCTACCATTTGCAGACTTAATTGAGAATGGTGAAATTATTTCTAAAGAGGCATTTTTTACTAGACTTAAAGAAGCTGAAATTAACCCAAATAAACCTATTGTAAGCACTTGTGGCTCTGGTGTTACTGCTACAATATTAAATCTCGCCCTAGCCACTCACGGTATTGATAATATGGCAGTATATGATGGCTCTTGGGCGCAATGGGGATCGCTTCAAGGAGTGCCAATTGTCAACCCAGCCAATAAAAAAGCCTAGTTTAGCGAATTGGAGGGGCGAATAATAACCCGCCACTAGTCCATAGTGCATTTTGCCCTCTTGGCAAGTCTGCTCCAGTTTGCGGGCCAAAACTCCTCTCATAGATTTCTCTATAATTCCCAACCGTTGAAATCATATTTTTTACCCAATCTGCCTGCAAACCAAGTGCCTGACCAAAATCAGCCTCAAGACCAAGCAACCGTCTAATTTGAGGAGTTCTAATGTCATCTAAAGAGCTTGCACTAAGCGAGTTCACACCCAGCTCCTCAGCATTTATCAACCCAAATAATACCCAACGGACAATATTAAACCAATCATCATCACCTAAGCGAACAACAGGGCCGAGTGGCTGTTTTGATATTCTCTCTGGCAGGATTTGATGGAGTGAGGGGTCAGGCAGGTTGCGCATGATTGAATATAATTTAGAGGCTGAAGCTGTAACTACATCACATAGGTTGCCATTATATGCCAAAGCCAAGTCTGAATAACTTTGGTATAAAACTTCCTTATACTCAATCTGATTTTTGAATGAAAAATCAATGAGATTAGCCTGCTCTTCTGATCCCTCAATAACGCATATTGATATATTGTCTAATTCATAAGAAGAAACTACTCCTTGATTTTTTTCCAATAAAAAAGACTGCCCATCAAAAAAAGAAGTGCCGACATATCTAACCTGAAAAATACTATCTCGTTGTAGATTCCAAGTGCCATTACGAACGAACACATCTACATCACCTAGTTGCAATGGTGCGAATCTGGCTACGCCGTCATAAGAGCGAAATTCTACCTTGTCTGGGTCTCCAAAAATAGCAGCTGATATTGCACGACAAAAATCAACATCAAACCCTGACCAAAAACCTTCATTATCTTTTTGGGAAAAACCAGAAAGCGATTGAGAAGCAGCGCAGACCAAATGACCCCGACTTTTAACACTCTCAAGAGTTTGAGAATGGGCGGGGGCAATTAGAAAAGCAGAGATCACAAACGCGAAAACTACACGAATATAGTTTAAAATAAGTGGCATAATACTCGCCAAACTAATACTCGACCACAGGGTCGCTCCTAATTAAAAAGGAATAAACTTAAAACCATTATAAAAGGCATTTATATGCGGGTCAATTGTTTGTAGCTGACCCGCATATAAAAATTTTAATGCAAAATTTGACTAAGGAACTCTTTGGTGCGCTCATGTTGCGGATTGCTAAAAAAGTCTTCAGGGTTATTTTGCTCAACAATTTGACCCTGATCCATAAACACCACTTGGTTTGCAACCTGACGCGCAAAGCCCATTTCATGCGTAACCACTAACATGGTCATGCCATCTTCAGCCAACGAAACCATAACATCAAGCACTTCTTTAATCATTTCGGGATCAAGCGCTGAAGTTGGCTCATCAAATAACATGATTTGTGGGTTCATGCAAAGTGAGCGAGCGATTGCCACACGTTGCTGCTGGCCGCCAGAAAGCTGACCTGGGTATTTTAACGCCTGCTCTGGAATTTTCACTCTCTCAAGATAATGCATTGCAGTTTCTTCGGCTTCCGCCTTTGGAACTCCACGAACCCAGATAGGTGCAAGTGTGCAATTCTCTAAAATACTTAAATGCGGAAATAGGTTGAAATGTTGGAACACCATTCCAACTTCACGGCGAACCTCATCAATTTTCTTAATGTCAGATGTCAATTCAGTGCCATCAACAATAATTTGACCTTGTTGATGCTCTTCAAGACGGTTAATGCAACGAATAAGTGTTGATTTACCTGAGCCAGAGGGGCCAGCAATAACGATACGCTCTCCCTTCATTACTTTTAGATCAATATCACGAAGAACATGGAAATCACCAAACCATTTGTTCATACCGATAATTTCGATAGCAACATCAGCATTTTCATCAACTGCTGTTGGTTTTTTAACAGCCGTTTGTGTTTGTTTAGTCATAGTAATCCCTCTTTTAATTTTTATGTCCAGTGTCAAGACGACGTTCCATCATTATAGAATATCTGGACATTCCGAAACAAAACAACCAAAAAATCGCTGCAGCAAATATATATCCAGAAATTGCTTGGTTTTTTGAAGCCCAATCAAGGTTCAAATTTGCGATTTGCGTGGCTCGCAATAAATCAAAAATACCAACGATCGCAACAAGCGAAGTATCTTTGAATAAGGCAATGAAACTATTAACAATGCCTGGAATAACGTGCTTTAACGCTTGTGGTAAAATAATGAAACCCATTGATTTCCAATAATTCAACCCTAGTGATGCAGCAGCTTCAGATTGTCCTTTTGGCAATGCCTGCAATCCTCCACGAACAACTTCGGCCATATAGGCGGCCGAGAAGAGCGAAACCCCAACTAATGCACGCAATAATTTATCAATAGTCATACCAACTGGCATGAATAAAGGTAACATTACAGAAGCCATAAATAGAACAGTAATTAACGGAACAGCACGCCAAACTTCAATAAACATAATACAGAAGCTTTTAATGATTGGCATTTTTGATTGCCGCCCAAGAGCTAGAATAATACCCAAAGGAAGTGAAACAACAATCCCCACCAATCCGATAATCAAAGTGACCGTTAGTCCGCCCCACTTAACTGTCGGGACTTCTTCCAAACCAAAGACACCGCCAGTTAGCATGTAAAACACAAATACTGGATAAACAACAAAGAACAAAATTGAGTTCAATAGTTTATATTTCAAATCTGGCCACATTAGTGGCACTATTAAAAGAGTACCAACAGCAAACACCGCATTCACCCGCCAATATTGCATAATCGATGCTATAAATCCTTCTTGCGTTACCCAATAGGCATCTTTTGGAAAAAAGCCATAAATGAAGAAGGTCATTCTATCATCAATATAAGCCCAACAAGCCCCTGCCCCCTTAGCACGACAATCTTCAACCGTTACGCCTTCGCCTGGCCAAACCGCATTTCCAAAAAGAAACCCATAAATTGGTGGCAATACCCACATTAAAAACAATGCACCCAGAATAGTCATAATGGTGTTTGAAATTGATGAAAATAGATTATTTTTCATCCACCCAAGAATGCCCTTCGAAAGATTTGGAGCGGGTGATTCTGGAACTATTTCTGTCCGAACATAGGCGAGATTATTTTTAGCCATAATTTTTCTCCTATCTCTCAACCATTGCAACGCGCGCATTATACCAATTCATAAATGCAGACGTTAATAACGATAATGTTAGGTAAACCATCATAGTGATGAATACAATTTCAACGGCTCGCCCTGTTTGATTGAGTGTTGTTTGCATAAACACACTAACAAGATCTGGATAACCAATGGCTGCCGCGAGTGACGAGTTTTTGGTTAAGTTTAAGAATTGTGAGGTTAATGGTGGAACA
>JALSJY010000118.1 GCA_026989045.1 Hyphomicrobiales bacterium
CAAATTAAATGAATTGGGCGGCAAACATGGCATTGGGCGTTTAGACTTAGTTGAAAACCGCTTTGTTGGTATGAAATCTCGCGGAATTTATGAAACTCCGGGTGGCTCAATTTTACTTGTCGCCCACCGTGGCATTGAATCTATCACGCTTGATAGAGAGGCGGCACATCTAAAAGACGATATTATGCCCCGCTATGCCAAGCTTATTTATAATGGCTTTTGGTATTCCCCAGAGCGTGAAATGCTGCAAGCCCTCATAGATCAAAGTCAAAAATTTGTAAGCGGAGAAGTAACCCTTAAGCTTTATAAAGGCTCTACTTATCTAATTGGGCGCACTTCCTCATTCTCGCTTTATTCAGAAGATTTAGTAACATTTGAGCAAGATTCTGGCTCTTACGATCAATATGATGCCCATGGTTTTATCAAACTTAATGCGCTAAGATTAAAAACACTGGGCACTCGCAAAATTCGAAATAAGTAAATATTAACCATTAAGGCAAGTTTAATATATTTATTAAGTGATTTCTTGGCTAATTAAGCCATCATTAAAGCCAATATGAAAAACTTATCTAACGTGAGTTATATAGGGTTTTGGTTTTGCGCAATATTTTTGATGAATATAAATTAAATGACAATTTTAAATCATTGCTCCATGCTGCACTTGAAAGCATGTCTGATGGATTTACTATATGGAGCAATGACCTTAATCTATTAGCATTTAACAAACGTTATGAAGAATTATACTTCACTAATGGAGCAGATAAGGCTGACCTAAAAGTTGGCATGTCATTAGAAGAATCTTGCGAATTATCAATTCAAATTGGTAATTATGTAGACATCAGCCCACAAGATCTCTGTAGAAAATTTACAGCTATTCTAAACAGAACCAGTAAACATAAAACACCTCAAACTTTTGAGCGTGAAATTAAAGGCAGGATTATACGCTCTACCTTTATAAATGTTCCAAATGTAGGACAAATTATAACGCATAAAGACGTTACAAAAAAAGCTAAGCAAAAAAAGATAGCAAAACACCATGAAACGCAATTGATTGAAAAAAACTTTCAATTCAATGTTGCAATCAATCACATGTCGCATGGACTTTGTATGTATGGGGCAGACAAGCGCCTAATCATATGTAATGAAGCTTATATTAAATTTTATAACCTACCTAAAAAATTCTCTACCCCTGGCACTCATTTTGAAGACATTCTAAAATACCGAATGGCTAATGGTTTAATTTCAAAGGGGGAAACAAATGAAAGCTTTTTTAATAAAAGAATAGATATCAAGAATAATTCTAATGGTGAGCAAACTTTTGTTGAAATAATAAACGAGCGCCGAATAAATGTAATTCGCAAAAAAATGCCAAATGGCGGATGGGTTTCAACTCAACAAGATATTACAGAACAACACCAAAAAGAGCAGATAATTAAAACCCGCTCTGAAGAAATATTACAACAAAATATGCGCTTTAATGCAGCAATAAACAATATGAGCCATGGGCTAGCTCAATTTGATAAAAATAATAAGTTGGTAATTTGTAACCAGCAATATATAAATATTTATAAGATACCCAAACAGTTATCTAAGCCCGGAACAAGCTTTTGGGATATTTTAGATCATGATGCACAATATGGCAGGGTTTCAATAGCTAACAAAAAGCACCGCTTTGAAGTAATAAGTGAGATTTTAAAAACCGAGAAGCCTTTATCAGGGCCCGTTACAATGACCAATGGGCAAATTATACACATAAATCATCAACCAATGGATGATGGCAGCTGGCTTACAATTCATGAAGATATTACTGAACAACACCAAAAAGAAGAGCTAATCAAAAAACGCTCTGAAGAAATATTGCAACAAAATATGCGCTTTGATGCAGCAGTAAATAATATGAGCCATGGCCTTGCCATGTTTGATAAAAATCATAATCTTGTAATTTGCAATCAGCCTTATGCAAATCTTTATAAATTACCAGAGAATCTAAGCAAGCCAGGCGCTAATTTTTGGGATATACTCGACCATGGTGCAAAATTTGATATGGTTTCAATTGCCAATAAAAAACAACGTTTTGAAATTCTTAGTGAAGTAATAAAAGCTAATAAACCAATCACTGAGCCAATCACCATGCTTAACGGACAGATTATATTTATAAATCACCAACCGCTTGAAGATGGCGGCTGGCTTACCACTCATGAAGATATCACCGAGCAACATAAATCTGAAGAAACTATTCGTTATCTTGCTCGCCACGATGGTTTAACTAATTTAGCAAACAGAAGAAGCTTTCATGAGATAATGGCAAAAAACCAAGAGTTTTTTGCTTGCGAAAGCAATAATAAAAATGAAATGATGGCTGTTCTTAGCATTGACCTTGATCGATTCAAGCCAATAAACGACAATTTCGGTCATTGCGCAGGCGATGAAGTAATAAAAGAGGTTGGCAGAAGAATTTTGTTACATGTTGGCTCTACCGGCACAGTAGCAAGACTTGGCGGCGATGAATTTGCTACTCTTATCGGCCCTGTCTCGTGCCAAGATGAAATAAATAAAATTGCCAAGAATATAACTAAGGCAATTATTAAACCAATTAAATGGGACGGCATTGAGCTTAACATCTCAGCCTCTATTGGCATTGCACTTGCCCCATTTGATGGTAAAGATACAGGGAGTTTAATGCGTAATTCTGATCTCGCGCTTTACTATGCTAAAAAGCAAGTAGGTGGCTCTTATTGTTTTTTTGAAGAAGAAATGGACGAAAAGCGTTTAAAACGACGAGCCATTGAAGAGGGGTTACGCCAAGCACTTGAAAAAAATGAACTTCATTTACATTATCAGCCGCTTGTTTCTCTAAAAAACAATAAAATAACAGCCTGTGAAGCACTTATGCGCTGGGATAATAAAACCCATAATTTCTCACCATTTGACTTTATTCCCATAGCTGAAGAAACAGGTCTTATTCGTGATATGGGTAATTGGGCGTTACAAGAGGCATGTTTAACTGCCTCCAAATGGCCAAATGAGCAAAGAGTTGCAGTAAATGTTTCACCAATGCAATTTAAAAATAATGACCTTGTAGCGCAAGTTGCAGATGCTTTGATAATTTCAGGCCTTGATGCAGATAGACTTGAACTAGAAATTACTGAAAGCCTGTTTTTAGAAAATGATGCGCATAATATAAAAATTCTACATGACCTCAAAAGCCTTGGAGTAAGAATTGCGCTTGATGATTTTGGCACTGGTTATTCTTCACTTAGTTATTTATGTTCTTTCCCGTTTGATAAAATCAAAATAGATAAATCGTTTATTTCTTCGCTTGATGATAAAAAAGAAAATATCGCCATAGTTAAAGCCGTTATTGACTTAGGGCAAAGCATGGGAATGACCACAACGTCTGAGGGAGTTGAAACTCAAAAGCAACTTGAGACAATAAGAGATTTAGGCTGCGATCAGGTTCAAGGGTATTTATTTTCTCCTCCATTACCCAAAACTGCTATCAATAAGATGCTAAGAGTGGAATTGCCTGATATTAAGTTTAAAAGCGCTTAATATCACCAAAACACACTATTTCCTTGTTCTTTTGCTACCACTACTCTAAGGCGTGCATCTAATCCCTTTTTTTAAAAATATTGGTTATATCTTATGTCTTTGCGCAACATTGCAATTATTGCCCATGTCGATCATGGCAAAACAACTCTTATCGACGTTTTATTAAAACAATCTGGTGTTTTTCGTGATAACCAGCAAATTGCTGAAAGGGCAATGGATAGCAACGACCTTGAAAAAGAGCGCGGCATCACTATTTTAGCCAAGGTTACTTCTTTATTATGGAATGATATGCGTATCAACATTGTTGATACCCCCGGTCACGCCGATTTCGGCGGCGAAGTTGAGCGTATTCTATCTATGGTTGATGGTGTGGTATTACTGGTTGATGCAGCTGAGGGGCCAATGCCGCAAACTAAATTTGTGCTAGCAAAAGCTTTAGCACTTGGACTTCGTCCAATTGTTGCAATAAATAAAATTGATAAACCAGATGAGCGCCATGACGAAGTATTAAACGAGGTATTTGATTTATTCGTAGCCCTTGATGCTTCAGAGGAGCAGCTTGATTTTCCTGTGCTTTACGGCTCTGCAAAAAATGGCTGGATGGCAACTACTCCAGATGGAAAAACTGATTCTATTGGCCCATTGCTTGATGAAGTGCAAAAACATGTGCCAGAGCCGAAGGTTGAAGCTGGGGAATTTAAAATGCTAGTAACAACCATTCAGCGTGATCCATTTTTGGGGCGAATATTAACAGGTAAAATTCTTTCAGGCTCAATAAAAGCAACTATGCCAGTTCATGTTTTAAATCGTGAGGGCAAAGAGATTGAAAAGGGGCGCATTTCAAAGGTTCTTGCTTTTCGTGGGTTAGAGCGCACTCCAGTTGAAACTGGAAAAGCGGGCGATATTGTCTCTCTCGCTGGACTTGAAATTGCAACCGTTGCCGACACAATTTGTGATATTTCAGTTTCTAAGGCAATTGAAGCTCAACCAATTGACCCACCGACTCTTTCTATGACTTTTAGGATCAATGATGGCCCATTAGCTGGTCGTGAAGGCAGCAAAGTGCAAAGCCGAGTGATTGGCAACAGGCTTCGCCATGAAGCAGAGGGCAATGTTGCAATCGAAGTTAGCCAAGGCTCTGATAGCGATAGTTTTTCCGTTGCAGGGCGTGGCGAATTACAATTAGCTGTTCTAATTGAAACTATGCGCCGTGAAGGGTTTGAGCTAACAGTTGGACGTCCAAAAGTTCTATATAAAGAAGAAAATGGCCAAAAATTAGAGCCAATTGAAGAGGTGATAATTGACGTTGATGATGAATATACCGGCGCAGTGGTGCAAAAATTAACCGAGCGAAAGGGCGAGTTAATCGAGATGCGCCCCTCTGGAATTGGTCGCACTAGGCTTACTCTTTATGTGCCAACTCGCTCGCTTATTGGTTATCAACCTGAGTTAATGGGTGACACAAGAGGCACTGCGATTTTTAACCGTGTGTTTCATGAATTTGCACCATTTAAAGGCGCTTTAGTTGGCCGTCGAACAGGCGTTCTTATTTCAAACAGCACAGGGCAATCAGTTGCCTTTGCTTTATTTAATCTTGAAGATAGAGGGCAAATGCTCATCGATTCAGGAGTGCCTGTTTATGAGGGCATGATTATTGGTGAACATAACCGTGGTAATGATCTTGAAGTAAACCCACTTAAAGGCAAACAGCTAACCAATATCCGCACAAACTCAAAAGATGAAGCCGTGCGCCTAACAACGCCTAAAAAGCTAACTCTGGAGCAGTCTTTAGGCTATATTGCTGATGATGAATATGTCGAGGTAACTCCAAAATCTATTCGCCTGCGCAAAATCCACCTCTGCCCACATGATAGAAAAAGAGCATCAAGAGCAGCGGCGAAGTAGGTATTTAAGTTTTTAGCTAGTCATTCATTCATTACTTGTCATATTGAGCGATAGCGAAATATCTTCATCTTAGAGTATAAGACCCTTCGCTTCACTCAGGGTGACAAGAGCGGATAGTGAAGTGTCTTTTAACAAATTAAGCCTAGCTTACAAACTAAGCCCACTCACCTTGGCGAAATACTGGCACTCGCTCACCACTTTGCGTTATGCCATCAATATCCATTTCACCAGAGCCAATCATCCAATCCACATGTATTGCAGATGTGTTGCCACCTTGTGCTTCAACTTCTTCTTTGCTGATTTTATCACCATCAATAAAACATTTTGAATAACATTGCCCCAAGGCAATATGACAAGAAGCATTTTCATCAAAAAGCGTATTATAAAATAAAATACCTGACTTAGAAATTGGCGAAGAGTGAGGCACAAGCGCCACTTCACCAATCCGCCTTGCACCCTCATCAGTATCAAGCAATTTAAGCAAAACTTCTTCCCCCTTCGAAGCAGAGGCTTCAATAATTTTGCCATTCTTAAAAGTCACCTTAATATCATCAATCAATGTGCCAGCATGTGAAAGAGGCTTTGTTGAACTTACATAGCCATCAACTTTTTTAGCATGCGGAGTAGTAAAAACTTCTTCACTTGGAATATTTGCATTACAAGTAATACCGTTTTTTGCCTTTGCTGCGCCCCCTGCCCATTCATGCCCATCAGCCAAGCCAACAATTAAATCAGTTCCTTTGGCAGTAAAATGCAATGAAGCAAAATTCTGCTCATTAAGCCATCTTGATTTGTTTGCTAAAATCTTATTATGCTCAACCCATGCCTTAATAGGGTCTTTTTGATCCGCACGAGAGGCCGCAAAAATTGCTTTTGCTAGTTTTTTAACAGCCTTTTTTTCACTCTCTTTAGGGAAAACAAGCTTTGCCCAATCCTTGCTAGGATAAGCAATAATATTCCAATTAACATTAAATGCAGTGATACGCTCACGCACAGGCGTGCCAGCCTTTGACATTGCTTTATTCACTCGAGATATTTTTTGTGGATCTTGTTTGGCCAATAACATTGGATTATCACCAATGATAGCAAGACGAGCAGCATTATTATCAAATGCCCTTGCCATACCCTCAAATAGCCAATCTGGCGCTTTATCAAAACTGGCATCATTAGCATATTTATAGCGTAATAAACTCATTTGATCATCACCATAAAAGCAACTAACTAACCCAGCACCCGCCTTATAGGCCTCTTTAGTAACTAAACGCACCAATGGCAGAGCCTCAATTGGCGCAGAAATAATTAAATCCTGCCCCTTTTCTAAGCCAAGCCCAGTATGAATAGATAATTTAGCTAATTTTTTTAGGCTTTTTTGAGAAATGGGATTTGACATATTTAAGACCTTTACAATATTTGATTTCTCAGAAGTCTATCTTTTAGACAAGAAATATCAATATAAATATTATTCTAATCCTTTAACCCCTCATCCATTTCAACTGCTTGACTTCTTTGCTCAACTTCCTATATAACCAGCCAACTTTTGTATTTTAAGTTATTTGAGCCATTAGTGTGTTCCACTGGTCACACAATCCCCATCTGTTAGCGCGTTGCGCCCACAGATGTTTTTGGCTTTGATTGTTTAAAATAATCCCTTTGCCCCTTGGTGCAGAAAAGAAAGACTATAAATGTTCGATACTCTTGGCGATCGTTTAGGTAATATTTTTAAAGGCCTTACAGGACGCGGCGCTCTTAGCGAAGCTGATGTAAACGCGGCCATGCGCGAAGTTAGACGCGCGCTAATTGAAGCCGATGTTTCCCTTGAAGTTGTGCGAGCATTTATAACGCAGGTGAGTGAGCGTGCGCTTGGCGCTGAGGTTACCAAGTCTATTACCCCCGGTCAGCAAGTCATTAAAATTGTGCATGACGAATTGGTGCGGGTGCTTGGAGAAGAAGCTGAACCGATTTCACTTGCCGCCACTCCCCCTGTTGGTATTTTAATGGTTGGTCTGCAAGGCTCTGGTAAAACTACCACCACCGCCAAACTTGCTAAACGCTTAAAAGAAAAACAAAATAAAAAAGTGCTAATGGCTTCGCTCGATACCCGCCGCCCTGCAGCACAAGAACAACTTAGAGTGTTAGGTGAGCAGATTGGCGTTAATACGCTTGAGATTATTGCCAAACAAGACCCAATAAAAATTGCTAAACGTGCCGCAAAAGAAGGCAAGCTTGGCGGTTATGATGTTTTGCTTCTTGATACGGCAGGCCGCACCCATATTGACGAAGAGATGATGGCTGAAACGGCCAAAATTAAAGATATTACCAACCCACATGAAGTTTTATTAGTAGTTGATGCGCTTACGGGACAAGATGCAATAAATCTTGCTCGCTCATTTGATGACAGGGTTGATATAAGCGGCATTGTTTTAACCAGAGTTGATGGCGATGGACGTGGTGGCGCGGCGCTTTCAATGAAGGCGGCAACAGGCAAGCCCATTAAATTGATGGGCGTTGGCGAGAAAATGGATGCGCTAGAGGATTTTCACCCCTCACGCATTGCAGATAGAATTTTGGGCAAAGGCGATATTGTCTCATTAGTTGAAAAAGCCTCACAAACTGTTTCTGCCGGTGAAGCGGCAAAAATGGCCAAAAAGATGAAAAAAGGCAGCTTTGACCTTAATGATCTTAAAGCGCAACTCTTACAGATGAAAAAAATGGGCGGCATGGGGTCAATCATGGGCATGATGCCAGGTATGGGCAAAATGAAAAAAGCTATGGCAGGTGCTAATATTGATGAAAAAGTCTTTGATCGCCAAGTTGCTATCATTAACTCAATGACACCTAAAGAACGCGCAACACCTGCTCTACTTAATGCCTCTCGACGTAAGCGAATTGCGGCTGGCTCTGGCACTCAGGTTTCTGAAATAAATAAGCTGATTAAACAACATCGCCAAATGGCCGACATGATGAAAAAAATGTCAAAAGGCGGCGGCATGGGCGCTCTTTCATCTATGATGGGTGGTGGGCAAATGCCTGCTGGCATGGGTGGCATGGCAGGAATGGGCGGCGGCGCTGGTATGCCAGACATGGATCCTGTTCAGCTTGAGCGTATGGCACAAGAAATGGGTATGGATCCAAATGCACTCTCACAAGAATTGCCTCAAAAGCTACCAAAAGAACTACCAAGCGACTTTAAAAAACTAAAAAAACAAACTCCCTCATTACCTCTATTTGGCAAACCACAATTTCCTGGATTACCTGGACTTGGTGGCAATTCAAACAAGAAGAAATAACACAACTTAAATCAAATCAAACTTATAAAAACCTTAAAGGAAATATAACAATGGCTCTAAAAATTCGTCTTGCCCGTGCTGGCTCAAAGAAACGTCCATATTATCACATCGTAATTGCTGATGCTCGCGCACCACGTGATGGCCGTTTTATTGAGCGTATTGGCTCTTATAATCCAATGTTACCAAAAGATAGCGGCGAGCGTGTAAAGCTTGACGTTGAACGTGCAAAACATTGGCTTTCAGTTGGCGCACAAGCAACAGATCGTGTTGCTCGTTTTCTTGATGCTGAGGGTCTTTTAAAACGCACAAAACGCAACAACCCTAAAAAGGGTGAACCAGGTGCTAAAGCAAAAGAACGCGCTGAAGAAAAAGCACAGGCTGAATTAGATGCAAAAGCTGCGGCAGAAGAAGCTGCAAATGCCCCTAAAGAAGAAGCTGTTGCTGAAGAAGCGTCTTCATAAATAATGAGCAAAAAAGCCTCAGATAAAAATACAGATAATTCTGTTACCATGGGCCGCCAAATTCTTATGGGTAGGATTGGTGCGGCTCATGGTGTTAAAGGCTCTGTGCGAGTTAAAAGCTTTAGCGCTGATGTGCTTGACCTTGGTAAATATGGCGCCCTTCATGATAAGAGTGGCAATATTTATACTATTAAAAATATCCGCCCACAAAAAACCGTGACAATTGTGCGCTTTAATGAAATTACCAGCCGCGATAAAGCCGAAACGCTCAACGGGGTTGAATTATTCATTGAGCGTGAGAAATTACCATCTAACCTTAAAGAAGAAGAATTTTATATTTCTGATATGGTTGGCATGGACGTGCTTGATGAGAATAAAAAACAAATCGGCACAATTATTGATATGCCAAATTTTGGTGCAGGTGATTTAGTTGAAATTGCCCCCATTAAAGAGGGTGGCGGCTTTAGTGAAGACACATATTATATAGAATTTACTAAACATAACGTGCCAACAATTGACTTTGAAAAACATTTTATCACAATCATTCCCCCGCTTGAAATAAGCGAGAATGACATTAAAATTGATGAAAAGATTGATGAAGGGCAAAATGAGCAATAGCCCATTTAAAGCTTCAATCATCACCTTGTTTCCTGAGCTGTTTCCTGGGCCATTAGGCACTTCAGTTATCGGGCGAGGTCTTAAAGAAAATTTATGGGCGCTTGAGGCCATAAATTTACGCGACTTTGCTTTAGATAAACATCGCTCGGTTGATGACACACCAGCAGGGGGTGGCGCTGGTTTGGTGCTAAAGCCTGATGTGTTAGCGCGCGCCATAGATTTTACCTCACCGAAAAATGATACTCGCCCACGCTATTTATTAAGCCCACGAGGCAAGCCTTTAACGCAAAATTTAGCGCATGAGTTAAGCAAAAGATCAGGAGTTGTTTTAATTTGCGGCCGCTTTGAGGGAATTGACCAAAGGGTGATAAAAAGCCGTAATTTAATAGAAATATCTATTGGTGACTATGTGCTGGCAGGAGGGGAAGTGGCAGCAATGGTAATGCTTGAAGCCATAACTCGCCTCATTCCGGGTGTGCTTGGCTCAAGCGAAAGCTCTAAAGAAGAAAGCTTTGAAAATGGCCTGCTAGAATATGACCAATATACCAGACCAGTAGATTTTGAGGGGCAGAAAATTCCAGAAATACTAACCTCAGGCGATCATAAAAAAATTAAACAATGGCGATTTGAGCAAAGCAAAAAATTCACCAAATCCCGCCGCCCTGACTTATTAAAAAAATAAATCAAACATTTAAACTTGATTGTCGCTCTTCCTTTGGCTCTCTAATTAACAATAAAGGGCTTCCAACTGTTCCACTTTTTGAAATCAACTTTTTATCAAATGTTTCAAGAGCATCAACCTTCAAATGAATTGCAGTAGAAACATGAATTGCATCTTTAGGTTTTATATTATTATTCCAAACATAAAGTTGAGCATTTTCTGCAATTTTTCGAGTTACATTGTTTACCCTAATAAATGATCGTCTAAAAAACTTTTGTATTATATCTGCATCTTCTTGTGAAATTTTACTATCATTACGCATCCACAAAACTTCTGCCAAAGTAAGCGCAGAGGTAATAATTAGCACTTCACCACGCTCAGCCCTTTTTATAACTCCGTCACATTTTTCAGCTTTATTAGGCTCATTTTTAAAAAACCCTAAGAAACAATCACTATCCCAATATATTTTTTCTACACTCATTAGGAAGCCATAATCCCTCTAACATCTGCAGCAGAGGGAAGGTCACTATCCTCTGGCAACACATCAATTTGAAATGCCTTAATAGATATTGGCGTCCCATCTTTTCGGTAGTGAATCTTTCCTTCAACCTCAACACGCCGTCTAAAGCTAGATAAAACTTCTTCAATCATGCTTTCTGGCACAACACAATTTATAGATTTTGGATATAAAAAATCTTTTATTTTAATTCTAAGAGAACCAGAAGCATCTTGGATAGCCTCTAGCCTTCCTTCAAGGGTTCCAAAATCATAATAATCACTTTGCCAATCTTCAATAATTATTTTGGAAATTCCAGCGCCAATAGATATTGGCTCTTTTTTTACCCAAATATTAATCTTTTTTCGTTCAGAAAGCTCAGAAAGCTTCTTTAAATACCCCGTCCCTTTTTCAGAAAGGCCTGCCCGCTTAATATCTCCACTAGCGAGTGCATTTATAGCAAATTTAGCTTTTTTATAAATCATCGTTAGTCTGGAATTTGGTGCTTCTGCATTTGGCTCAACACCAACTAAACTGCTACCTTCTTTAACTTTTACAATCCAACTGATCTCAGCGCCATCACCTTTTTGTGCTTCTGTTATTTCATTTACATAGCCAAAAAAATTACGAACAGCCGCAACAAATTCATCTGGAGCAAGGTCATCTCCAAGATCAATAGTCAGATCAGTAGGTATTTGGTCTGCTTTTGCCATTTTTTGCTCCTTTCTAACTTTATCTTATGATAACGGCTACCTGTTGTATATGAAAACTATAAATCTTCTATTTCACAAAGCCAATAATATCACGCACCTGTTTCATATTCTCTTTTGCAATGATTGAGGCTCGCTCTGCTCCATCGCGCAAAATATCTTCAATTTGTTTTGGGTCATCAAGATAGCGCGCCATTTCTTTGTTCATTGGCGCTAGTTTTTCAACTGCAAGTTCAGCTAAAGCAGGTTTAAAAACTCCAAAACCCTGCCCACCAAATTCACTTAAAATATCTTGCTTTGAGCGCCCAGAAAGTGAGGCAAAAATCCCAACTAGATTGTCCGCCTCTGGCCGATCCTTTAAACCAGCCTCTTCACTTGGTAGAGGCTCAGGATCAGATTTTGCTTTTTTGATTTTCTTAGCAATCCTATCAGCATCATCAGTTAAAGAAATGCGCGATAAATCTGAGGGGTCAGAAGATGACATTTTTTTAGACCCATCACGAAGCGACATAATGCGCGCGGCAGAGCCTGCAATTAACGGCTCAGTGATTGGAAAAAAATCAATTTTAAAATCATTATTAAACTTTGCCGCAATATCGCGAGTAAGCTCAAGATGCTGTTTTTGATCGTCACCAACTGGCACATGAGTTGCCTTATATAATAAAATATCAGCCGCCATAAGCGCAGGATAAGCAAACAAACCAAGCGAGACTTTTTCAGAATTTTTACCCGCCTTATCTTTAAATTGCGTCATGCGGCTCATCCAGCCCATGCGTGCCACACAATTAAAAACCCAAGCTAATTCCGTATGTTCAACAACCTGACTTTGATTAAAAATAATTGATTTTTTAGGATCAATCCCCGCCGCCAAATAGGCAGCCGCAACTTCTAATGTTGAGCGATGTAATTTTTTTGGGTCTTGCCACACGGTAATGGCGTGCATATCAACCACACAATAAATGCAATCATGCGTATTTTGCAAAGGCACAAAGCGTTTTATTGCCCCTAAATAATTACCCAAATGCAAATCACCTGAAGGCTGAATGCCAGAAAAAACTCGATCAGAAAAAGCCATTATTTTATCCTATAATTTTATTATAAACTTATTGGAGCAATGAGAGAAAAATTTCAACTAACTTCTTTTCAAAGCCGTAAAAATCTGCCCTATATTTTGCACCTTAAAAATATGAATGACGATAAAATAAGCAACTGCTCCAATACCAATCACCCCACCAAGCGAAATTATTTGTAATAAGAAACCATTTTCACCCGCTAATAATAATTTAAAGACATTAGCTAAACCAATTAACAAAATTGCTAAAGCAACAGAAATTATAATCATCAAAATATATTTTTTAATCTGGCTAAATGAAAGCTGATAATGACCACGCCTAGATAGAGTGAAAATCAATAGGCTAACATTAACCCATGCCGCAATAGAGGTAGCAATAGCTATACCAACATGTTGCAAAATAGGAAAAAGCGCTAAGCTAAGGCTGATGTTTACGATAACAGAAATAATTGCAAAATAGGTTGGGGTTTTTGTGTCATCACGGGCAAAAAACCCTGGTTGAAATAATTTAATCAACACAAATGCAGGAAGACCAAAAGAAAAAGCAATTAAAGCATTTGATGTTAAAATTGTCGCTTGGGCATCAAAAGCTCCTCGCTCAAATAAAGTAGAAATTATTGGGTGCGCCAAAGCAATTAAACCAGCCGTTGCTGGCAGACAAAGCAACAGGGCAAATAACAATGATTGATCCATTACAACCTGTGCTTGCTCAAATCGCTTTCCTTTTAAGTGGCGTGATAGTTCAGGCAGCAAAACCACTCCAATTGCAATGCCAATTAAACCAAGCGGCAATTGATATAGACGATCTGCATAATATAAAATTGATATTGCCCCACCAGCGGTTGAGGCAATTATTGTCCCGATGAAAAGATTTATCTGAGTTACACCGCCGCTTAACACTACAGGGAGCGCCAAGAGCCAGAATTTTTTTACATCTTTGTCCAATCTTGGGAAGGTAAATTTTGGCAAAAAACCCATTTTTCTAACCGCCCAATACACCAAAAGAAATTGCGCCACCCCAGCAATGACAATGCCAATGGCCAGCCAAAAACCAGCTGTTTTTGCATCAGCATTAGCAATAAAAACCAAGACGATCAAAAATCCAATTAAAACAATATTTAACAAAACTGGGGCAAATGCCGCCGCTAAAAACTTACCCATTCCATTAAGTATAGCGCCATAAGCTGCCATAAGTGACATAGCCGCTAAATAGGGGAAACAAATTCTAGTAAGCAGCACGGTAAATTCAAATTTTTCTTTATCCGCAACAAAACCTGGCACAAATAATTTCATCAGGCTTGGCATAAATATTATAGCTAAAACTGTTAAAATCAATAAAACCACCACCAGCCATGAGATTATTCTGCCAGCTAATAATTTTGCCTCTTCCTCACCCTGCTGCTCCAAGCTTTTTGCAAACATAGGAATGAAAGCGGCATTAAAAGCCCCTTCTGCAAAAATTCTTCTAAATAGGTTTGGAAATCTAAAGGCCGCAAAAAAAGCATCTGCGGCTAAGCCTGTGCCAAGCACACTAGCCATTAAAATATCACGCACAAAGCCCAATATTCTAGATAGCAATGTCATTGCGCCTACATTAAAAAAATTCTTATAAAGGCTCATTACTAAAGGCTACTTTTTGTTGTTTGATTTGCTTCGAGCACATCAATTAAACGATTATAAATTTTTCTTTGTCTAGCTTTTGCTTTAATTTTTCCGCCCATTAAATCTGTAACATAAAAAACATCAACCGCCTTTTCACCATAAGTAGAAATATGAGCCGAGCCAATGGTCAAATTAAGATCAGAAATTTCATAAGTAAGATCACGTAAAAGACCAGTTCTATCAAGCCCTGACACTTCAATCACTGTAAACTTGTTAGAAAGAGAATTAGAAATTATCACCTGTGCTGGCACAATGAATGGTTTTAATCTGCGGTTTAGACGAGTGTTTTGTAAAACCTCCCGACTTAAATAACGTTTGCCCTGCAATAATTCTCTAACAATATCTATTATTCGATGCGCACGAACCCTTTCATCTTCATCAGAGGCAAAGACACGACGAAGCTGAAAACTATCAAGCGCCTGACCATCACGCATAGAAACAATTTGCGCCCCAACAATTGAAGCTTCAGCCAAAGTGCATGCACCCGCTATCATGCTTAACAGTCTTGGGTGATCCATAGTATAAAATGAAACTTCCGTAATTGATTCAAATGATTTCACCTCAACTGAACCACAAAACGGTTTTTTAGCCTCATCAGCTTTTAAAATCATATCCGCATGTTTAGCCTGCTGATCTACATCAGCACGTAACCAATATGGCTTATAATGGCGCTTTTGATAAATATCAAAATCCTCATCACTCCAGTCTTTAAGTCTTTCCCTTAATGCTAGTTTTGCTCTTTTTATTCTATCATCTTGAGATATTTGCGAATGCCCGCCACTAAGCAGTGGCTCGGTTGCATAATAAAGCGCCCTCAATAAAGAGCCCTTCCAGCCTGTCCAAACCCCAGGGCCAACCGCCCGAATATCACAAGCCGTTAAAATCATCAGCAAGGCCAATCTATTTGGGCTTTGCACAATATCAGCAAACTTTTTCGCTGTAGTTGGATCCTGAATATCACGAGATTGCGCTATTTCACTCATTAGCAAATGATTTTCAACCAGCCAGACAACAGTTTCAGTTTCAGCCGCACTTAAATTTAAACGAGGGCAGAATTTTTTAGCAATTCTTGCTCCGGCAATCGAATGATCCTCATCACGCCCCTTGGCAATATCGTGTAAAAATAGCGCAATATAAAGCAAGCTCACATCATTTAGGGTAGGTAAAAGTTCATGGGTTAGTGGCAGCTCTTTTTTTAACTCCCCATTCTCTATTGAAGCCATCACCCCCACTGAGCGAATAAGATGCTCATCTACAGTAAAATGATGATACATATTGAACTGCATCATAGCGACAACTTTACCAAATTCTGGCACAAAGCGTCCTAAAACTCCGCTTTCATTCATACGGCGCAAAACCCGCTCAACTGTTTTAGGTGAGGTAAGAATTTCTAAAAAATATTCGTTTGCTTGCTTATCCTTACGCAAATCAGCATTGATATATTTCAATGACCTAGTAAGAAATTTAAACGCCTCAGGATGGAATAACAGACCCTCACGACCAACCAAATAAAATATCTTTATTATATTTATCGGCTTATCTTTAAACACATTTTCATTGGCAATATTGATACGACCACGCTCAATAATAAAATCTGGCTCATTGCGAATTCTTTTACGTTTCTTGCTTGAAAATCCTTCTAACATGCGCCCCATTAGGTCAGATTTCTCTGTATTATTAGATTTTTTTGCGTATGAAAACTCTAACAATGCACAAAAAACTCTAGTTAAATCACCCACATCTTTTGCAACTAAAAAATAACGCTTCATGAAACGCTCAACTCCAAGCATTGAACCTTCTTCAGACATGTTTATTGTGCCATTAGAGCTGAGTTTTACATATCCAAGCCTTTTTGCTAATTCCGGTTGCACATCAAAGCTAAGAAGCTCATCGGCGCGTTTAGTCAAAAAATGCAAATGACAGCGAACCGCCCATAAAAAATCCTCCGCCTTTTCAAATATTTTCAACTCAGAGGCTGAAAAAACACCCTTTTCTACCAAACCAGCATTTGATTTAACCTTATAAAAATATTTTCCAATCCAAAAAAGAGTATTTAAATCTCGCAACCCCCCCTTACCCTCTTTTACATTTGGTTCAACCACATATCGCGTATTACCCATTCTAATATGTCTCTGATCACGTTCAAGCAATTTGGCTGCAATAAATTCAGGCCCAGTATTAGCCATTACCTCCGTTTCAAATCTATCTTGTAGACTTTCAAATAATTTCATATCGCCAATAATATATCGAGATTCTAGAGTTGCTGTGCGAACCGTCATATCGCTTTTACTCATTTTGATACATTCATTGATTGTGCGCACCGCATGGCCTACTTTTTGACCAATATCCCAAAGCATATATAAAATATATTCGACGATATTTTCATTGCGGGTTTTTTCCGCCATGCTTTGTTTACTAGGTAAAATAAATAATAAATCAATATCAGAACCAGGGGCTAAAGTTGCCCTGCCATAACCACCAACCGCCGCAAGCGTAATGCCACTTTGTGCTGCATTTTCACTATCCACTAAAGGAAAAACACAACCATTAGCAAAAATATAAATAGCGCGGATAATTTCATCTTGAGCAAGGCAAATATTTCTAGCACATTGATGACCCTGTTTTGTTTTTAATAACTCTTCTTCAGCCTGTTGATGAGAGTTTTTAAGTATATTTTTAATATGAGATAAAAATATAGCACGGGCTTTTAATGAGTTTGGTTTTAACTCACCTAAATCTTTTTCTACTCCAGAAATAATATCTTCACCAGAGCGTATTAAATAACTACTTTTATTTACTTTTTTTTTAATGGCTTTTGTCATCATAAGCCTTCTTTAATTCATATAAAAACTCTACTGCTTGTCTTGGTGATAAATCATCTGGCTGAAGCTTTTCAAGCATATCAAACACTGGACTTTTTTCTTTTTTAATTGGCTTTGGATTATGAGTAAACAATGGTAAATCATCTAATACAAGCCCCTTATTGCCATAAGAAGATTTCTCCAACATTGATAAAACTTCTTTGGCGCGTATCAGCACATTTTCTGGCAATCCTGCAAGCTTTGCAACGCTTATTCCATAAGATCTATCCGCCGCTCCAAGTTCTACCTCGTGTAAAAATACCACCTCACCCTTATATTCTTTCACTTTTAAAGTGTGGTTCGATGTGCGTTGCATAGTTTTTGCTAAAAGCCTCATCTCATGAAAATGAGTGGCGAATAATGCTCTTGAGCAATTGATTTGTGATAATGCCTCGGCAGTTGCAAAGGCAATTGATAGGCCATCAAATGTTGCCGTGCCGCGGCCAATCTCATCTAAAATAACCAAAGATTTTTTTGTCGCCCTGTTTAAAATAGCAGCAGTCTCAACCATCTCAACCATGAAGGTAGATCGGCCACTGGCAATATCATCACTTGCACCAACTCGCGAAAATACTCGATCAACAATTCCAATATGAGCCGAATCTGCTGGCACAAATGATCCCATTTGCGCCAAAATTGCAATTAAAGCATTTTGACGTAAAAATGTAGACTTGCCCCCCATATTAGGACCAGTAAGTAGCCATAACTGCCCCCCAACTTCATCACCCGACAAGTCGCAATCATTTGTAACAAATATTTCATTTTGACTTTTTAGTGTTTGCTCAACAACTGGATGCCGCCCAGCAATAATTTTAAACTCAAGTGAATTATCAATTCTTGGGCGGCAATATCCCATTTGTGATGCCAATCTTGCCAGTGCAATTGTTACGTCAAGTTTTGCTAAAGCGTCTGCACCAAGACGTAAAATATTAGTATTTGCCAATATCTTATTTTTTAGATCAACAAAAACATCATTTTCAATTTTTATACTAGCGGCTT